>JAQWYU010000231.1 GCA_029253805.1 Flavobacteriaceae bacterium
CCCAATGATATACCCTTTCGAAGTGGATTATTCCACTGCATAAAATATAATGAATGCTTTGATTGTAAATTCTTAACAAACCTGTAATCTGATGAAGTTCGGTTGTGACGTATTTTAAATCCGTCCACAAAGTATGAAGGTCCACGATCAACTACATCAATGTACTGTTCAATAAAAAACCTACAAATTTTGTCTTCAACAGACCAACGTCGGTAAAGCATTCCAAGAATATGTTTGGAACTTAGAGTATTGGCCTTGAGCTTTTTAAGAGCATTTTTCACAATTGACTTAGAACTTTGAACTGAAACTTCTTTTAGCTCTGTTATTTTCTCTTTTAAAATGATTTTTTTTTCTGTTAGCTCATTGAAGGCCTTAACACTTATTTTGAATGTCTCATATCCAATAGAGGAGATTTCTAAAATATCACCTAATTCATTATTTGTAATAAAGAAACTAAAACTCCCCTCTTCAGTTGAACTAGCCCCAATATTCTTTTCTATAATACCAATTGAGCTATAAGGAACTGGATACGCATATTCATCATATACAAATCCGGATATATTTATCTTAGATTGAGAGAAAATAAATGATGAACTCATAAATAGAAGTAAAATCACTAACGGCTTGAATATGTGAATTAAATAAGTTGGAGTAAAATTCATAATTATTGATTTGAAAATTTAAAAATTGTCGTAGAACAATAAGTGTCTTCAGGACTTAATATTACGTTTGGAAACCCAGGCTCATTTGGAGAATTGGGAAAGTGTTGTGTTTCAAAACATACTCCAGAGTGCTTGTTGTAAAGACCTTTTAAATGATTTCCTGTATAGATTTGTATTCCAGGCTCAGTTGTAAAGATCTCCAATGTACGCCCAGAAGTCTTGTGCACTATTTTGCTAACTGATTGTAAATTCCCCTCACTATTTAGTACCCAGCAGTGATCGTAACCTGACCCTAAACGTAATTGATTATTGTCACTTGTAATATGTTGACCAATTAATTTTGGTTGTCGAAAATCAAAGGGAGTTGATGTTACTTTATCAAATTTAGTTGTTGGAATTAAATTTGAATTTACTTCAAGTGTGTAGTCAGATTCTATTTTTAAATGATGATCTAAAACTGTTTTTCTAAAATTTCCAGAAAGGTTAAAATAAGAATGGTTTGTTAAATTTACAACAGTCTTTTTATCGGTTGTAGCTGTATAGTAAATTTCTAAGGAGTTAGAATTGGTTAACGTGAAAGTAATAGTTGTGAATAGGTTTCCCGGAAATCCATTTTCCATATCAGAACTATGATAAGAAAGACTTACAGAAGCTGATCTATTATTTGTACTTGTTTTAGCAGTCCATACCACCTTATTAAAACCTCCTAAACCTCCGTGTAAGCTATTCGAGCCATCATTAGCGTCTAACTCATATAAGTGTCCATCTAATGTAAATTTAGCATCATTTATCCTATTAGCATAGCGACCAATAGTGGCACCTATGAAAAAAGTATCTTTTGTGTAAGCTTCAAGATTGTTATAGTTCAAAACTATATTTTCAAAATTACCAACAGAGTCTGAAACCTGAACATTTTGAATAATTGCACCATAGTTTAGAACAGATACTTTGGAGCCATTAGAATTAATTAAAGTATATTTAAGTACTTCCACTCCACTAGACAATGTTCCAAAAAACTCTTTTTGAACTTTAGGAAGTAGTTTTAATGGGTTACTGTTCATAATTAAATCATTTAAAAACGCTGAAAAAATTCCCATATTTCAGGAAACAATATGCTTAAGTTTAAATTATGATTTCCATATTCAATCCTAAGATATCTGACCTCTTTGTTTTCATTACAGGACTCAAATATAGTTAGAGTGTCATCACCTAAAATATTTACTACAGGATCCTCCAAACAACTGAAATGGCTAGCCCATAGCTCAGCGCTTTGGTATGCATCAAGAAAAATATGACCAAATTTAGGACCTCCGTTAATAGGAATGGTTTCATCTGCAGCTCCATTGACCTGAAAAACAGAAACTGGATTAGTTGATTCTAAAATTGGGAGACTGACTATAAGTTGAGAAACAATGGGCGATATAGCCGAAAAATGATTTGTTTCTATTGCTAATTTGTTAACCATCCCCGAGCCATTAGAAGTTCCAATGGCATACATTTTATTAAAATTTAAATTACTGTAGTTTTGTAATTCATCAACAATGAGATTTACAAACTCCACATCATCTGCATTTGAAGGCTCAGGGCCTAAATTCCAACAGTCCATATATCCTTGTGGATAAATTCCAATAAATGCACCACTAGATGTATAATCATTTAAAGTATTGACCCAACTAGTATTAGAGCCTCCTCGTCCATGAAAGGCAAAAACCAAAGGATAATTTATATTAAAATCAATTTCATTTGGAGTTTGAATAATCACTGGGCGATTTTGTACGATTCCATCAATAGATTGCGATATATAAATAGTTTTAGAAGATAAAATATAGCCAATAGGAGCATTGTCATCATTTTCAGAACTGATAGACTTGGTTTGACAGCTACAACTAAATAAAAAAAGGAGCAATAACGAAAAGTTAATATTTTGTTTTATTGGCATAAATAAATTTATTTAAGTTTAATTTTTAGATAAAAAACTCATAATGAGTTAAATCTATTATTTAAAATAGCTTAAAATTCCAATTACTAATAATACTAGCAATACAGAAAGAACTACATCTATTCTATCATAACTATTTTTATTATCTAGCTTCTGTTTTTCTGAAAGAGTACCATAAGACAATCCAATAATTTTTTTGTAATTAGGAGCTGTAGTTAATAAACTAATTGAAATACAGAGCATAACAGAAAATACAAACATAAAAATGGCCATATGAGAGAAATTAATTGTTGCAAATGTAAACCAAACACTATTAACCAACTCATTAGAAATAATTTCTGACTGATAGTAAATTTCTGATCCTAAGCGCATAATCAATAAAACCAAACCTGCTAAAAGAGTAGTAATTGCTGCTTGTGAATTTACTCGTTTCCAAATAATTCCTAATAAAAATACAGCGGTAACTGGAGGCGCTATATAAGATTGGACATTTTGTAGATATTGATTCATTACACCTCCACCTATCTTTTCCATAATAGGAATCCATATAATGCCCAAAACAACGATGAAAATAGTTGCTATTCTCCCTGTATTAAGTAACTCGTTATCCGATTTATTGGGTTTTAATTTTTGATAAATATCGATGGTGAATATCGTTGAGCAAGAATTAAAAACAGAAGCCAAAGAGCTCATCAATGCTGCCATCAGACCTCCTGCAACTAAACCCTTCAAGCCAACTGGTAATAAATATTTTACTAACATTGGAAAAGCTTTATCTGCTTTATCAATGGTAAAAACCTCAGGGTTTTGAATTGATAAAGCAAAGGCAATAATACCAGGCACTAGAAAAATTAATATAGGTAATAATTTTAAATAAGCACCGAAGATAGCTCCTCTACGCCCTATTTTAATATTATGTGCTGCTAAAGTTCTTTGAACAATATATTGATCTGTACACCAATACCAAATACCAACAATAGTACCTCCAAATAATAAGCCAGTCCAAGGAAAATCAGCGTCATTCATTGGACGCCACATGTTAAAATGGTCAGGACTGACAGCGATTACGGTTTCGCGCAATTGAGTCCAACCACCAACTTCTTGGAGACCCAGATAAGTAATACAAACCGATCCTAAAATCAGAACTACAGTCTGTAAAGTCTCAGTATAAATCACAGCTTTCATCCCTCCTATTACGGTATATATTCCAGTGAAAATGACAATTCCAATAGCCCCATACCAAAATGGAATTCCAAGTAATTCTGATACCACAATACCACCAGCATAAATTGTAACAGACACTTTAGTAAGAATATAGGCAACTAAAGAAAATAGAGACAGAAACCAGCGCGAACGACTATCAAACCGCTTTTCTAAAAACTCGGGCATCGTGAAGGCACCACTTCTAATATAAAATGGTAGAAACAACCAACCCAATAATAGAACTATCCATGCATGTAATTCGTAATGTGCCATTGGGGCCCCTGATTCAAATCCGGTTCCAGCCAATCCAACTACATGCTCTGATCCAATATTTGATGCAAAAATAGAAGCGCCAATTACAAACCAGCCTACATTTCTTCCAGCTAAAAAATAATCTTCAGTTGTATTATTTTTCTGTAAAACAACCCAAACCGCAACCCCTATTAGCGCTAAAAAATAAACCCCAAGGACTATCCAATCTAAACTTTCTAAAACGGAAGTAATTGCTAAAAATAGTTGGTTCATAATTATCTTAAAATATTATTATATAAATTGATTAATTATATTTTCAAACAACTCTTGCTTTCCACTTTGAAGAGGTAATTCACCATTTTCCATGGCAATTTTATACAGGTCATTTAAATCTAATTTTCCTGCTTCAAAATCCTTTCCTTTTCCGCTATCAAATGTACTGTAACGATGATCTCTAAGAGAATTATATGAAGAAGAAGTTATTATTTTATCTGCTGTAAGTAGCGCTCTAGCAAAAGTATCCGCGCCTCCAATATGTGCATGAAATACATCATCCATATCGGTTGAATTTCTTCTAATTTTAGCATCAAAATTAACTCCACCACCCTGAAGACCTCCAGCTTTAAGAAATACAAGCATCGCTTCAGTTGTTTCTTGAATATTGTTAGGAAACTGATCTGTATCCCATCCGTTCTGATAATCTCCTCTATTGGCGTCAATACTTCCCAGCATACCCGCTTTGGCAGCGACAGCCAGCTCGTGTTGCATTGTATGTTGGGCTAGTGTTGCATGGTTTACTTCAATATTAATTTTAAAATCCTTTTCTAAGCCATATTCTTTTAAAAAACCAATAGCCGTTGCAGAATCAAAATCATATTGATGCTTCATAGGCTCCATTGGCTTAGGCTCAATAAAGAAATTTCCTTTAAACCCTTGTGCTCTTGCATAATCTCTTGCAATAGCTAAAAACCGTCCCATGTGGTCTAATTCTCGACCCATGTCTGTATTTAATAATGACATATAGCCTTCACGCCCCCCCCAGAACACATAATTTTCACCATTTAGAGCAATAGTCGCATCTAAAGCGAGTTTAATTTGACCTCCTGCTCTAGCCATTACATTAAAATCAGGATTTGTAGATGCACCATTCATATATCTTGGGTTTGAAAAACAATTAGCAGTTCCCCAAAGGAGTTTAATACCAGTTTCCTCTTTTTTCTGCTTGATATAGTCTACAATCATAGCTAATCTTTTTTCAGACTCTGCAAATGTTGGCGCTTCTTGAACAAGGTCATAATCGTGAAAACAAAAATAATCAAAGCCCATTTTCCCAATAAATTCAAATGCAGCATCAGCTTTATCTTTAGCTGCCTGAATAGGATCTGAAGCTTTGTCCCATGCAAAATTTTGTGTTCCTGGACCAAATGGATCTGATCCTTGCCCGCAGAAAGTATGCCAGTAAGCGATGGCGAACTTAAAGTGTTCACGCATTGTTTTCCCGCAGACTATTTGACTCGGATTGTAATATTTAAATGCTAAAGGATTGTCAGACTCTTTTCCTTCAAATTTAATAGGATCAATTCCTTTAAAGTATTCTTTTGATAATGATGGACTCATAATTTACTTTTTAATAAAATTTCTAATTCATTTTTCCATGTTAGGTATGCGTCTAAATAGGGAGTTTTATTTTCTAACGGTAAGTAGGTCATTACGTGATCATTATTAGTTATGTTTTTTCCGAATTTATCAAAATCACCGTCTAAAAGACCAGCTGCTCTGGCAGCCCCAACAGCACCTGTAGTACTATAAATTTCTATTTTATGACCAATAAGTGTAGCGAGTGTGTTTGAAAATATTTCAGATCTAAATAAGTTATCATTGCCAGCTCTTAAGACGTTAATTACTGTGTTTTCATTTTTCAAAATTTCCATTCCATAAACAAAAGAAAAAGCAATCCCTTCGAGGGCTGCTCTATATAAATGTTCTTTAGTATGTATATTTAAGTTAATATTACAAAATTGAGACCCTATATTTTTATTGTCTAACATACGTTCTGCTCCATTTCCAAAAGGAATGATTGAAAGACCGTCAGATCCAATATCAACTCTTGCGGCTTTGCGGTTCATTGTTTCATACGAATCGTCACCACTTTGGTTTCGAAGCCATCGGTACATAATACCAGCACCATTAATACATAACAATTTACCAATCAATGGCGATTTACTATTATAATTTACGTGAGCAAAATTATTTATTAGAGAAGCTTCTTTAGAATTAGTATTATTAGTTACTGCATAAATAACCCCTGAAGTTCCCCCAGTGGCAGCAACTTCACCATTTTTTAAGATGTTTAAAGATAAGGCATTATTAGGTTGATCACCTGCTCTGTAAGTGATTGGTATCCCTTCAGGTAATCCCGTTTGAGATGCAGCTGTACTAGTAACGGTCCCTTGTGAAGTGAAATTAGATACAATCTCTGGTACTAAGTTCGAATCAATCCCATAATAATCTAGAAGCCATTGGGCGATTGTATCTGTTTTATAATCCCACAGTATGGCTTCAGACAATCCATTTTTGGTGGTATTCATTTGAGCCGTTAGCTTGTAAGCTAAATAATCTCCCGGTAACATAAATTTATAAATTTTTGCATAGAGTTCAGGCTCATGTTCTTTAACCCATTTTAATTTTGAAGCTGTAAAATTTCCTGGTGAGTTAAGAAGGTACTCTACACATTTTTCAGGCCCATTAACCTCAAAGGCTGTATTTCCAATTTTTATCGCTCGACTGTCACACCAAATAATTGAATTTCTAAGTGGTACTCCACTTTTGTCTAGAACTACAAGCCCATGCATTTGGTATGAAATCCCAATAGCTTCGATATTAAAAATATCAATTTTAGACTCTTTAATCAATCTTTTGGTTGCTACACAAACATAATCCCACCAATCACTAGGATCTTGTTCGGCCCAACCATTTTGTTTTGAAATAATAGACATTTCATGTGAAGGCTCATGAAGACTTAGTACATTTTTTCCAGTTTCAACATCGACTAAAGCCACTTTTACAGAAGAGCTTCCTAAATCATATCCTATATAATATTTGGTGTGCATAAATTCTTATTGATATTAATCAAAAATATTTTAAATCTAGGTTATTAAGTCAAACATATGAAGCAAATACTAAAAAAAATGAGGCTGAAATAAAATCACATATTATATTCCATAAAATTATATGAAATTAAGAGTTTCAAAAGAATTTCCTAATACTTTTGAGTGGCTCGCATCAAGCCATTTATCTAACAAAGTAGCATATACACTTCTGAAGTCAATTGTGTGTATTATATCTCCATTTTTATCTAAATTTTTTAAATCTACACAATCGTTATATAGCCCTGGTTTTTTAAGGTTTTTTCCAATTATAAAAAGATTATTTGCAGCACCGTGATCAGTACCGCCAGCTGCGTTCTGCTGAACACGCCTTCCAAATTCAGAAAAAGTTAGTATCAATGTGTCTTTAAAAGAATTCGAAGCTTCCAGGTCTTTCACAAAAATATCCATTGCCTCGCTATAAATCTTGAGTAATTTCGATTGTCTGTTGGATTGATTTGCGTGGGTATCGAATCCCCCCATAGAAACATAATATACTTTGGTTTCGAGCTTAGAATTAATAAATTCTGCTGTAGTTTTTAATTGTTTTGCAAACGGATTATTTGGATAAGACTTTGTGCTAGTTGTTGTCTTACTAGTTTCGTAAATATACCTAGCAGAGGACTTAGCTCCAACCATCGTTTTATACAAGTACCCAAGGTTGTGTTCATTTAAATGGTTCTCAGTTTGAGTTTTTAATAATTTACTAAAAAATGGAGCCTTAGCATTGTTAAACATCTTTTTAGCATCTTTGGTTGCCACACCATTAATAGTTCTTCCCTTTAGAATTAGTGACAAAGAGTCATCTACTTCAATTCCACTGTAAGGTTTTTTGCCGTACTGGTCAATAAAGCGTCCCATCCATCCAGAATCTAAATATTCTGAGGCATCACTAGCTGTTTGCCATATGTCTGTTGACCTGAAATGAGATCTGTTGGGGTTTGGATACCCTACGTTGTTGATAATTGATAAATATCCCTTGTCATACAACACTTTCAAGGACGATAGATTTTCATTAAGACCTAGCTCTCCGTTTATATCAATAAGTTTATTTTTGGGAATGGATATCCCTGGACGGTTACTGTAATACAAATCATTTCTGTAGGGAATAACAGTATTTAAACCATCATTTCCACCAGATAATTGAATTACTACAAGCTTTTTATATCCAAACAATCGAGGATCTAAACTTTCAAAAGCTTTCATGAAATTTGGAACGAGTACTGCACTACTCGCCATCGAACTTTTGATTAAAAAATCTCTTCTTTTCATAATCTATTGAATTAACACAATTGATATTCAGGAATGGACATTAGTTGAATACAATATTGAAATGAATTTTGAGACTGGTAAGCACTTAATAATTTACTAGTATCGATATCAATTCGTGGTACAACTAATATTTTACTTAATTCACTGAGTGACAAATTAGAGTAATGGGTTTTGAAATATGCATAGTCATTGTCTTCAACTGAAAACCGTTGCTTTTTTTTCTTGTAGAATTCTTTGTAGGTATCTTCAAACTCTCCCTTGGGCATCAAACTAATTTGACCATTACTAAATACTAAAGCAGGTAGTTTTAAACGAAACAATAATGAATTCGAATCAATCCAATATCTATCTCCTTTCCAACCAGCTACATTAACAGGATACAAAAGTATTTGACCCATCATTTTTTGAAGGTATATGACCTGATTTTGTTTTTTAAACAAAGAAGGAATCACTTTTTGCATTCCAACCATAAGCTCAACAGGAGATTTAATTTTGACCCCAATATTTTTATCATCATAGAACCAGTCAGTCATAAACAAATAACGCATTAATTTTTCTATGTTGTAATCTTTATGAAATACAGTTGTTAGTTCTTCAATATGATCGATATCTTCAATAGGATTGACAAAATAGCGATATACTTTAGAGCATATAAACTTTGCGCAAGCCCGCTGTTTTGTAATAATATCTATAATATCATCACCTCCAAAATTCCCGTTTTCTGCTAAAAAAATTTTAGAATCCATGTCATGTTTAGAAACTCTTAATACATAGTCGCCATTTGGTTTGAAACTCCAGCCAGTAAATGCTCTTGCAGCTTCTTTAATATCAGACTCAGTATAATTCCCAATTCCTAAAGTAAAAAGCTCCATGAGTTCGCGAGCAAAATTCTCATTTGGTTTTTTCTTGAAATTGCGGTTATTATTGAGGTATTTGAGCATTGAGGCAGATCTAGAGATTGCTTTGACAAAATCTACAAAATTCCCTAAAGCATACGTGCGTAATGTATTATTAAATTTTAGAACATGAAGGATGTTGGTATCTTTACAAACAAATATATTTGCCCAAAATAAAGTCATTTTTTCTCTAAGAACCTGCTCAGAGTTTGCTATTTTATTAAGCCATATAAAGTTTAATTCTCTAACTTTTTTTTGACTTTTCTGTCTTAATTTTCGAGATTCTGCTTCTCCTAAATTTTTCCTTAGCTTGTTGTATGGAGTGTTAAAGTAATCTCCAAAATCAGAAAAATCTAATTTAATTGTTTCTATTTTTTTGGAAGCATTAAATAATCCGTTGACAATATTTATCTTGCTTAGCTTTTTAGAATCATTAATCAATGAAGGTTTAGCTCCAAATCCAGCGCGCCAATATAGATGTACAAGTTCTGTTTGATTCATTGCTTAGTTTTATAAATAGGACTGCTAAAAGTATTACTAGTTTAAATATAGTTTAAAATTCCGCTAAATAAAAATTGAAAAAACATGATTAATAGGGGTTTAAAGTAACAATCGAACCGTCTGATCTGTATGATATCTCAGCAACCTTTACAGATCGTAGATGAGTTACTCCTTTTGATAGGGAAGAATCATGGTAAAACAAATACGTTTTTCCATCGATATCGCAAACAGAATGATGAGTAGTCCAACCAACAACAGGATTTAAAATACGCCCTTTATAAGTAAAAGGTCCATAAGGGTTATCACCTGTTGCATAGCAAATAAAATGAGTATCACCTGTTGAATATGAAAAATAATACAAGCCATTGCGTTTGTGCATCCAAGCGGCTTCAAAAAATCGACGATCGGTATCTCCTGACTTTAATAGTTGTCCTTTTTCGTCTAGAATTTGAAGTTCCTTAGGTTCTTCAGCAAATTCCAACAAATTGTCTGACATCTTGGCTACAAATGGTAACAAGGCAGGCTCATTAGCATCGGGGATGAATGCTGTGGGACTATCCGGTTGAGATGCATTAAACACACCCGTCTTCCAACGCTGTAATTGACCACCCCAAAGCCCACCAAAATACATAAAATAGTCCTCATTATCGTCTTTAAAAACGGCTGGATCTATAGAAAAACTCCCTTTAATAGCCTCTAACTGAGCCTTAAATGGACCTGTTGGAGAATTGCTGATGGCTACACCTATACGAAAAACTCCTTCATAATCCTTGGCTGGAAAAAACAAGTAATAATTCCCGTTTTTCTCATTAGCATCTGGAGCCCACATTTGCTGTTTTGCCCATAGAACGTCTTTGACGTGTAAAGCTACTCCATTATCTTCAGCATCACTTTCAATAGAATCCATGGATAACACATGGTAATCCTCCATAGCAAAATGACTTCCTAAATCATCAAAAGCCTCCCCCGCATCAATATCATGTGATGGGTAAATATAAATTTTACCGTCAAACACATGAGCAGAAGGATCTGCAGTATACATATGACTGACAAGTGGCTTGGACAAAGCTTTATTATTTAAATCCTCAAAATTTATGTGATCAATTGATTCTTCTGGCATGTTCGTTTATCTAATTCGTTCTTCGTTGTTTTAAATCTATTTCAATTTTTGATTCCATATCTTTATTAATTTCATAGAAGAATAACAATACGACACCAATTAAAAATGGAATAGATGGATATATACTAACTAACATTTTTATTCCATGTATAGCTAATTCTGTTTGCCCATTTTCAATTCCAGGAAGGTACCCATAGGATCCTAATATTTTTGCAACCAAAGCACCACCGATGGCGAGACCCATTTTCAAACCAACCATCATTGCTGAAAAAATAATAGCAGTGGCTCTACGATTATTTTTCCATTCTGAATAATCTGCGACATCTGCAATCATAGCCCAAAGTAATGGAATAGTTATTCCATAAAAGAAACCATGTAATACTTGTGCCCCAAAAATGAGTTCAAGTGATGATTTATCAAAGAAATTAAATAATATGATAAATAGTGTAGATACCAATAGAAAGAAACCAAAAACATTTCTTTTGCCATATGAATCCGCTAGTGGTTTAGAGACTCCTATTCCTACAATCATAAAAATAATACCTCCTGCATTAAACAATCCAAAACCTGCTGATATTGGATCATTCCCAAAGAAATTAATTCCAATACTAGATAAAAAATTTAAAACAGGGCTTATGAAATCTGTTAAGCGGGCTTCATCTACATAATTTTCAAAATAATAAACATAAGATCCACCTTTCATAGCCAAAGACACAAATGTAAGCGTTGTCAAAACTAGCATTATGATCCATGGTTTATTTTTAATTAAATCTAAAACATCTTCAATAATAGTCGATTTTTGTTCTAGTGTTGGAACAACACGTTCTTTGGTTGTAGCGAAAGTAATAAGTAACAATATTGTACCAATAATTGCTAGCCAAGTCATGACAAGCTCAATTCCTAAAGTTTTATTGCCATTCCCCACATAAATAATTATAGGTAACATAAAAACCTGAACAAAGAACTGTGCGAACATAACTGCAACAAACCGGTAAGAAGATATGCTATTCCTCTGTTTCATATCACCTGTAATTACCCCACTCAAAGCTGAATAAGGTAAATTACTAGCCGCGTAAAACAAAAGTAATAAAGTATAAGTAACAACGGCATAAATTACTTTTCCTTGATATTTAAAATCAGGAGTACTGAATGCCAACACTGAAATAACTCCAAGAGGGATAGCTGTCCATAAAATCCAAGGTCTAAACTTACCCCACTTAGAGTTAGTTCGGTCTGCAATAGCTCCTACAATAGGGTTAAAACCAATTGCAGCAATGAATCCAACAAAAAATATAATAGCTGTAGCATCATTGGCTTCTAGTCCATAAATATCAGTGTAGAAATAGGCCAAATATGTCATTAGGGTTTGAAAAACTAAGTTAGCAGCAAGGTCTCCCAAACTGTAACCAATTTTTTCACTAATAGAAATTTTCTCAGAAATTGAACTCATAATGATTGTATATAATTAGTTATTAAATTAGTTCCCAATCAGGTTAATCAATTTATTATAAGCTTGTTTAGGTTTATAATAACGATCAAATAACAAAGGATAGTTTGTCCGCCCTTTTATTGGCCAATCGTTAAGCCAAGAATGCTTATCCATAACCCCCCAAAATGTAACTCTGCTAATTTTATCCTGGTGTTTGATAAATAACTTAAAAATATCTTCATACCGCTTCGCTAACTGTTTTTCGATGCTTTGTGGTAATCCATTTTCATATGGATTCATTTTAGGATCACCTTCAAATTTTGAAAAATTTTGAGTGACTTCAGCCCCAACTAATTTCCATGGGTTTGGTAAAACTGTGATGTCCAACTCCGTAAACATAACCTCAACCCCTAGCTCAGAAATATTTAATATGATCTGTTCAATTTCTTTCAAACTAGGAGAGTCTAATCTCCAGTGGGCTTGAGCACCAATAGCACTAATCTTAGTCCCATTAGATTGGAGTCTTTTTACCATTTCAAGAACTCCGGCAAGTTTGGCAGGCTTGTATAGATTATAATCATTATAAATCAAGTCGGCATCCGGATCGGATATTTCAACTAATTTAAAGATGTTTTCTATATAATTATCTCCCATCTGATTTTTAAAAACAGATGACCTTAGCGATCCATCTTCATTGAAAGCCTCATTTACCACATCCCAAGCATCAATTTTGCCCTTGTACCTAGAAACTACTGTACCAATGTGATTTTCTACATGATTTATAAATTCATCAGAACTTTCCGTTCTTTTCATAAAATCCGCAAGCTGGTTATGCCAAACTAAGGCATGTCCGACAATATACATATTGTTTTTAACTCCTAATTCGACGTATTTATCTCCAGCAACAAAGTTAAAGTGATTAGGAGCTGGCTGAACATACATCCATTTTAAAGAATTCTCAGGCGTGATGGAATTGAATTCAGATCTTACTATGTTTTCAGACTTTGAATCTCTACCCATAATAATATCTTCATTAATGGCTGCTCCAATGTAAAAAAGGTCTTTGTATTTATCACTCAAAGACTCTTTTGTATCAATATTTGATTTATATAATCCATTAGCACAACTTATAGAACACACAATTATCAATATAATACTTGTAACTGTGAATTTGGTTATATTTATTTTCATTTTATAGATTTATATTAAAGACTACTGTTTTAATAGCTTAAATGTTCTTGATTCGTTATCAACTTGAACTTTGATAAAATAAAGACCTGATTTTAGACTTCTAACGTCAATAGAGGCAGAATTTGGTTCCATCTGAATTATTTTCGATAAATCATATTCTTTGCCATTTAGATCAACGATAATAATAGTAGTTTTAGAATTTATGCCTGAAATGGTAACTTTATTTGTTGCTGGGTTTGGATAAATAAAACTCTCTAGTAAATTTGAACCAACTGTACTAATATTTAATGATGGATCTATATATTCGTAAGCGCCAATATCAACTATGTTCTCAGAATTTGAAAAATCTAAAGGACCAGAACCTTGTAAAACGAGGGAAAAATCATCGATGTAGAAACTAGCAGCTTCTTCATTAACAGCGGAGGGACCCTTGACATAAAACCAAAAACTATCTGGTTCTGAATCATGAGTATAATCCCCGCTAAGCTGAGTCCAACTTTCATCAGAAACTGCTACAGAACTGGAAAGAAGACTGTTATAAAGCGGATCAGACCCCGCAACATCACTTCTTATTGTTAAGTCTGCAGTACCTGAAGAACCTGGGGTTAATTTAACCGAAACATAAAATGTGTAGGTTTCGCCTAAAGTCAATAAATCATCTAAATAGATTCTGGGACTGTGCCAGTTTGCTGTTCTTCCACTAACATAAAGGCTATTACTACCCGATTGTGCAGCATCAGCGCTTAAAGAAAGTGTGGCCCCCCAAGGAACCCATCCGTCTGTGGAGTTTTCAAAGCTAGTTGACGATACTGCATCATTGTCACTTTCAGGTCGAAGGTTTCCGTTAATATCATTGAGCGGAGAAAAATTTGGATTACCTGAATCTATAGCTGGTGAGCTAGCTGAGAGTTCAAAATTAGTAAGAGATATATCAATTGATCCATTAACTACAGTTGGAACAGAATTAAATAACGGATCTACATCTATCATATTACAACAAGAAACATAATTATAAGGAACTCCATTATCGTCTGAGGGAAGTTTGCCATTTAAAAAAATATTATTACTTACATTTCTTGATCCACTAATATTCTGAAGCTCTAAAGCTGAGAATAAATTATCTCTAGTTACCACAATATTATTAACAACCGTAGCATTTACTACTCTATTTGCTTTAATCCCACCCACTTTCTGACCTCTGTGACCAGGATTACCGTCGGCGACCGATAAATCTTGAATTATTTCGTGTACACCATTATAGAACAAAGTATTATTTTGAAAAATAGCTGAAGCCCCTAACGAATTATCGAAATTAATACCATTTTTTCCATTATTAACACATACATTATTTTCAAATAAAAACGTTCCAACATACCCATCATCACTTCGAGTTACATACAATCCCTGACCATCTAAAATATTATTGTAATCAGCGGTTCCATAATTTGGATTTGTATTCCCTGAATTATCTGGGAGTTGAGTGACATAAAAAGGAATTCGGTTCCAGTTATTGTAAACGAGGTTCCCCCGCATAATCATTTTTACATCTGAAGAATTATCTCCTTCTAAAGCAATTGTTTCAGCATATACAATGGCGCTGGAGGCAGAAGAAGTCCACCAAGTAGCGTTATAAACTTCATTGTATTCTATGGTAATATGGTCCGAATCATTAAAACGAATTCCTGAGCCAGCTATATCATGAACAGTATTGTTACTGATAATAATGTGATGATGAGCTCCGTAGCCGCCCCAAATACCCTTTCCTGAAAAATATGTATGGTTATAGGTTATGTTATCACTCTGATTTGAAGCAGCTAAAACTTTATACTCACGGTCAGCATAAGCTTCGGCATAAGTAATTCCGGCCGCTGGTCCTTCAACTTCAAAACCTTCAATAATTACATAGTTCATATCGTTTGAAATTATAATCCCACCTCGCCCATCAAATTGAATTTTAGGATTATGATCTTGAAAATTTTTTAAAGTAATATATGCTCCTTCTGTTCCAGACTTGTTGATTGTAACTACATGTGGATTATTCATGTTTGTGTTAGTTGAAGTATCAACGGTTCCAAATCCACTATTTCGGTAAGTACCATTCATCACATAAACAGTGCCACCTGCTTCAACCTCTAAAATTCCTCTATTGATAGTCTTGAAAGGAGATTCTTCAGATCCATTATTAGTGTCAAGACCTAATTCATCAGAAATATAAAAGTCCTGAGAATTTAATCCAATAGAAAAAAACGAGATTAATAACACCATCAAGCTTCTAACCATAATGTATTTTTTATAAAAATTTACAAAATCAATTATATAAATATAAGACTAACAACATAACTACAATGCAATAATTAAATCAAAAAATATAAATATTGAAGAAACATTTAATAGCAAAAAATAACACAACTATCACAAGGATGGGTCTTTCTTGACATATTCACGCATTAATTTTAATTTGTTACTATATTTCTTGACTAATTCTACATTTGCTGGAAATTTAGAAATATCAATATTTTGTTTCAAATCAGTTTTCAAATTATATAACATATTTCCTAAATAGTCATTTCCGCGATAAAATTCTGTATAGGAATAATTTTCATCAATAACAGCCTCACCCTCTTTATAACGAGTGTATACTTCGTTCTTAAGTTGAATTGAAGGATCTTTTAAAACAGGTGTCAAACTCATGCCTTGAATATAATCAGGTGGAGTAATGTTAGCTAATTCGCACAAAGTTGGATACACATCTACTAGTTCAGTAAAAGAACTTGTTACTTGATTTTTAGCATAGTCTGGAGAAGAAATAATGAATGGAATTTTAACAGCTTCATGAAATGTACTATGCTTACACCAAAAACCATGTTCTCCTAAAAAATATCCGTGGTCACTCCACAGAATTACTGTTGTGTTATCTCTCAAACCTAAATCGTCTAATCCTTTAACTAATTCTCCAATGAGGGCATCCATGTAAGTTACACTAGCATAATAACCATGTACGAGATTTCTTGCTAAATCATCACTTAATTGACCTTCTGATGGAACATCTAAGTAATTTTTTCTTAATTCTGCTGAGTTATGTTGAGCTTCTATAGCAATAAGTGGTGAGTTTTCCGGCTGGTAACTGTTATCTGCTAATTTAATAGAGTCATGATCATACATATCCCAATACTTTTTTGGCTGTATAAAAGGTAAGTGTGGAGATACATAGCCTACAGCCATAAAAAATGGTTGATTAGTTTCTTTTAGTGATGTTAGTTTATTGATTGCATTCTTAGTTATTTTACCATCATTGTAGGAGTAATCGTCCACATCTGGATATTCATAAGTTAAGTTCTTTTTACCATATTCACCTCTTTCAGCATTTGCTATTCTAGCTATAGATTTAGGGTCTTGAAAATCTCCTTGGATTTGCCCATTATCTTTTTCTGACCAATGCTCTTTAAAATCGTCTGAATGGTGATATATCTTACCGTAAGAAATTGTTTCATATCCGTTGTCCTTAAATATTTGATTTAAAGAAATTGCTTTTGGAGTATCGACGTGAGCTCTTGTAGAGTAATCGTTAAATCTATTTTGACTAGGTCGAATCCCTGTCATAAGACTCGCTCTACTTGCTCCACAAACTGCTATATTTGTATAAGCATTATTAAATTGAAGACCTTCAGAAGCTAATTTGTCAATGTTAGGGGTGATCATTTTCGTTTCGCCATATGAACTAATTTTAGGTCTAAAATCATCAATTGAAATGAAAAGAATATTTTGTTTTTTGGTTTGTTCCTGACTACTAATAGTCTGAGTTGTTGTGATAATTCCTAAGAAAAAGATACTTATTTTGTAAATTGAGTTCATAATAAACGTTTAGTTTGATGTAATATTTGAGGCTTTGAACCCTATTCGTATAGCTCTAGCTATAAGCTTTTGAGTGGATGTAATTTTGATTGGTTCTGTATATAATAACCAACGGTCCTCTCCAATCATCTCTTCTGTTTGATAGCCAATAGAAGCACCATTAGTATTACAATACATTTGGACAAAACCATCTGAATTAATCTCAATTTTCACATCTGATGTTGTTGGTTGAATCATATCGGGCCAGAACCCCTTGATAATTTCACTTTCTGTCTTAAGGCCCTGATCGTTAATATCTGTTTGCCATTTAGAAAGGGCTGTTCTTAATTCTATAAGTTTAGGTTTATAAGTTGGATTACTGACTAAATTATGAACTTCATGGGGATCTGTACGCAAATCATAAAGCTCCTCAATAGGTTTTGTTTTCATAAAAATATAAGCTGCATCTCCACTCAATTCTCCGTTAATGTCCATATCTATAAGTATCTTATTCATTGGAATTTTTTCTCTGTATTTGTTTCTATAAATTAAGGGTAAATCAGTCATAAAATTCTTGATATAAACAAATCGTCCATCTAGAACAGAGCGCTGCATATCTACAGATTCATCAAATCTATCAGCAGAACCAAAAATATAATTTCTGGATTCCTTTTTATATCGACCTGCAAATGCCTGACCGTCGGTATAATTAGGGGGCTTAATATCTAACAGTGACATGACAGTAGGACCTAAATCCATCAATGAAACTAATGCATCCTCAACCCCTCCTGCTTTATACTTATCAGGGTATCTAATTATTAAAGGGACATGAAGTCCACTATTTCCTACAGCACGCTTTTGTCTCAAAAGATTTCCTCCGTGATCACTCCAGAAAAAGATTATTGTATTTTTAAGTAAGTTTTTAGCTTCTAAATCTTTTAATAATTGACCAACTTCTTTGTCAAGTGCTTCAACATTGGAATATTTAATAGCTAAATCATTTCTAACTTCAGGAATATCAGGATAGTAATCGGGAACTATAACCTCATTTGGTGATACAGTTAGTGGTTTATCTTTTCGTAACCAGATCCTTGACTCATGAGTAGTATATGAGTTTTTTACATAAAAAAAGGGCTGATTTTCCGGTATTTTATCAAATAAATTTGATCCTGAAGTATGGTCCCAAGCAGTAAATGGGGCATTAAACTGATAATCACATTTATTATCATTGATACAATAATACCCTTCCGCTCTGAGATACTGAGTAAAAGGTTTTATGTTTTCTGGAGTTACAACCTCATACTCAGGAAGTGGGTTTCCGGCTTTATCAACTCTATTGGTTTTTGTTTTTAAAACTAAATTTTCTGGAGTCTTATAATTATTCAAGTCACCAGTGCGCATGTTGTGTGCACCTAAACGTGCTGGATACATGCTTGTAATAATCGAGAAACGACTAGGTGCGCACACCCCTACTGTAGAGTAAGCATTGGAGTACCTAACTCCTTCAGCTGCTAGTTTGTCAATATTTGGTGTCTTAATTTGATCGACACCGTAAGCACCCATAATAGGCCCTACATCTTCACAACTGATCCAAACAACATTAAAAGGTTTTCGGATATTTTCTTGAGCATTTACTGCATGGAAACTAACTCCAAAAAAAATATTTATAATAAAAAATACAACAGATTTCATAATCTACAAGTTAGTAATGAGATTTAATATAATTTTCAGCTTCAAGGGCATGTAAATTTTCAGTAGAAACTTTGTTCCATTTTGAATTCCTGTCTAATGGATGAAGAGTTGGTTTAATTAGGGGCATCTTATTTGATATTAAAATATCATTTTGAGATAACATCCATTTATACAAAACGTCTGATAGTTGATCCTTAATATTTTTATGCTCATTACTTTTAATTATATTATTTTTTTGATAAGGATCAGTTTTCAGATCATATAATTCTTCGTAAGGTATGTTAGGAAAAGATTCTGCGCCTATTTTAATAAAAGAATTCACTACTTTATTAGTGCCTAAATTCGATTCATAAACTTCCAACGAGTTGTAATTCCTAATAAACTTATATCGTATTCCTCTTACAGCACGGGTTGGAAATATTTTACAAGACTGTATGTTTTGTCTAGTTGCTAATGAAAAAATATAATCATTAACTTTCGATTCATCTCCTCTAAGAGTATTATAAAAACTTTTTCCGTCAATATTTTTAGGAATTTCAGCTGATATAATATCTAGAAATGTAGGTAAAATATCAACAAGACTTAATAATGTTTGTGAAGTTGATCCTGGCTTAACAACTCCAGGCCACCTCACAACAAAAGGAATCCTAAGTCCTTGTTCAGAAACTCCCCATTTTCCTGAAATACCATGATCAGAAGCATATACAAATACTGAGTTCTTTTTTAAGCCATATGAATTAACCATTTCTAATACTGCTTCTAGCTGAGTGTTATCACTTTTAATATTTTGATAATATCCTGGTTTATAATTAGGTACATTACTTCCATTGTAGGGCAGAGAATAAATGTCGTTTTTTGTGTAATCGCCTTCCTTAGGGTAAGGACCATGGGGATAGTCTGAAGTGACAAATAAACAAAAAGGTTTATTTACAGTAGACAAGTAAGTATCAATAGCCTCTAAAGGCAAATAACGATGGTTTACAGAACCAAAATATTGAGTCCATTTAAAAACTGAATTTGGTTTAACATGGCTCTTTCCCGCCAAAACTACTTCGTATCCCTCCGCACCTAAATAGTCTATAACTGTTTTTAAATCTTTTTTAACAGGAAGATGATTTGCCATACATCCATTTTTAACTGGATACAACCCTGTAAATATTTGTGAACGGCTAGGAGCACATATTGATTGAGATGTATAAAAGTTATTAAATTTCATTCCCTCCGATGCAAGCCTATCTAAAGCAGGGGTATGAACTTTTGGGTTACCATAGGCTCCGTAATCTAACTGGTCTTGATCATCAGCCAGATAAAAAATAAAATTAGGCCTGACTGACTTTTCTTGTGCTGCAGAATGCAAGCACAAGGTCATAAACAAAAGACTAAATAGTCGAATTATAAATAAATTTATATTCATTGGTTGTCTATTACAAATTTGACGGCCTGCTGACCATGTTGAGTGGTTGATTTTAAAATATACAAACCTTCTGTTAAAAAATTCACATCTATTTCAATATTTTTAGTAGATGGATAATTTTTATGGTAAAGCCTAGAACCATTATGTTGATAAATAGTAATTTCACGGGAAGATGTATTTTCAAAACGTAATTCAATTTTAGATTGAACAGGATTTGGAAATAACTTCAATTTCATTTCATTTCCAATTGATGACTCTAACATAGTACTTAAACTGGTATCTACAGTAAAGACCAAACTCTGCATTGTCATTGGCTCAACTGACATAGTTATTTGATTAGATTGAAGATCTATATGATCAGTTGATTGACTACTAAAATTATGAATACTGTTATCAGAAGTGATGTAATGCTTAACATCAGTGGCTCCTAAAGGAATTTCTAAATCAAAATTATTTTGAATGTCTTCTGCGAAAAGTTGTATGATAACTTTGGATCCATCAGGTGATTTAAAAGCTAACGATTTAAGGGAATTTCCAAAAGAATTTAAATGAATTCTCTGGTAACCTTTCTTAACTAGATTTGTAAAATGCTTAAAAACATAATAACGCTTTGGTAATATAATGTTCATGTTAGAATCCCAAAGAACTAATGCAGAAGAACCATAGTTTTGACCTTGACTAACTTCGTTTTGATATTCGTGCTGTTCGTAGAATAAATGGAACATATAAGCGGTTAAACCTCCATAATTAAACCCATCCATGATGCGATCTATATGGTATAATGCATCATTCATATCAAAATTTGGGCTGTTTAGGTTTCCTGATTCGGTTACCCATATTGGTTTATCTAAACTTACTGTCTTAAGTCCTGTCCATTCGCTGTTATTTATAATATTTTGATAAGTATGTGTAGCAACAACATCAACAGAAGACCTAACCTCAGGGCTTAAAAACATTTGATTGACATAATTAGTTGTTGATTTGTCAGGGTCACTTGAGGATACTCTAAATCCTTCTGGTGACAGTATATCGACATGATCCAATAAGTCGCTATCTAAACGTTCATTAATGTTAATCAAAATAGAACTTAACTCAGAGGGAGTTGTATTCATAGATTCGTAAGTAACATTATAATCTGGCTCATTGGTAGGCGATATAGCCGTGATATTAATCCCATAATTAGATTCCATACCATTAATAAAGGCCACTAAAAACTCACTGAATTCATCCTCACCTCCAGAAACTAAGGTACCACCATTGTTATGTGAATTATTGGTTTTTAACCAGGCAGGAGCACTATTACAGTTTCCGATGATGTGGTCGAACCCATAGGAACTCAAGTCTAAAGCATTATTAAGTGCTTCTGCAACATAGCGAGTAGTATTTAAGATTGGATCACTATTATAGCGAGTCCAATTTAAAGCTGAAGTGTTAAGATAAAAAGGATTATCATTATCATTTGGGTCTTCTAAATCATGATATATAAAAAAACGAATCATATTAGCTTCAAGTTCTTCAAATGCAAAAAACTCAATTTGTTGGCGCAGCTCATCATCAAGGGCATATAAATGCTCTGTCCTTCGTTTGATCCCAGCACCAAAACCATCGACAGTTTGATAAGTTATAGCATCATTAAATGATATAGAATTACCGGCAACAACCTCCACTTCATCCAAAAAATAAGTAACATCAGAATCCATATACCAAAAATTTAATTTATTTTCATCAGCGTCTTGAGTGACAGTAAAAGTATGAGTATACTGTTGCCACTCTTGTGAAATTTCAATATCATTTCCTTGATAGCTGTCTGGAACATTTGGAGCCTGAAATACTACTTTTATTGTTGCCGAATTTGAATTTTCAACTTTAGCCCAAAAACTAACAGTGTAACTTTGTTCAGCTTCTACTTCAAACAGATAATCACTTTGTGTTTTAACATGCCATCCATTATTTCCAAGCGATACAATCTCACTTTTTTGGGCTTTACTACTCCCAGGTATTAAATTTTCAGTTGAGATGGAGTAAACTGCTTGACCTCCCTCAATTTGAATATTTGACCAATAATTAAAATTTCCTGTGCCTTCATTAAGTACTTCAAAATTTCCATTTAGCAAAGGAAGTTGATTCTGAGAGGTGCACACAAAAGAAACTAAAAATAAAAAGTATAATGTGTAACTTTTTTTCATAGAAATAATAAACAAAGGCCAAAGCAAATAACTTTGACCTTTAAATGAATTGAGCAACTTATTTAATTTATTAAGTCGTTCGCATTAATTTCACTAAGTGGAATTGGTAGTTGCATTACTTGATCTGGATTTGTACTTAGTTCTATATCCACATTTGGGGAAAAAATTGGATTATTGTTATGTTTATTAATAGTGTGAGTTAAGAAATAATCAAATCCTCGTCTTCTGTTGTTGTGTGCATCTTCACCCTCCCCCAGAACTTCAAATCGATACTCGTTCATAATAGCATCTCTAAACGTATCTTGATCTCCAAGATATGCATCGTTAGACATACCAACACGATCTAATACTTCAGTAATAAAGCCTAGCTGTTGACCGTTTTGGAGTTCATTAGAAATCTCAGCTAGCATAATTAGTAGCTCGGCGTAACGATAAATAATTAGATTTTGATCACCGAATTGATTATTGTGGGTTGGATCTTTTTCAGTAAACTTAAATAAATAAGGATGAGCTTTGGGGAAATTAGCTCTATTTGCAAAAGCAGGGTATACTTTTACCGGACCGCCAGTATCTGCTCTAACATAATCATAAAGATATGTCCCTGTAAGTCTAGGGTCATCTGGGTAGGTTGATTGATGATCTAAAAATACATCTGCACTGACTCTTAACCAACCGAAATGATTTCCTAGTTTGTATTTCCATGGAGTGTAATTTCTACCCATTTGAGAATTTGCAGCTTGTTGACTAATCTGTAGTTCGAAAATTGACTCAGAAGAGTTCTCAAATTCGTCTGTAAACAATGAACTATAATCTGACACTAAACTATATTGACCATAAGCCATATAAGCTTGGTCGTAAGCCATTTGCCAGTAATCACCTTCAGACAAACCATCAGCTTGTAAATTTGGGTTTGTTGCTAGTGTCATATATACTTTTGCTAATAACATATTAGAAGCAAACTTTTTCGGATAACCAGCCCCAAATGATCCATTCATAAGATTGTTAGCTATTTGGGCGTCCTCTATAATTTGTGCGTAAACCTCTTTAGCAGTTGTTTTTGCTTTACTTAAGTTGTCACTATCTGGAAGAGTTAACCAGAGAGGAATATCTCCCCAAAGGCGAACCAAAGAAAAATAAGACCAGGCACGAACAAAATAGGCTTGACCAGAAATATCATTAAAACGCAATTCTGTGTCATTAGTTGCTGACTCGTAAGTGATTATGTTATTAATGGCTCCATTACATCTTCCAATAGCAGCATAGATCCCTCGCCACATATTTTCTGAATCTCTATCGTAAGCTGGTTTTAAAGAAAATAAGTTCTGGTTATTTACATTGTTAATATTATTGCCTTGTTTTCCTGTTGTAAAGAATCCTGAAAAACCATTAATTGCAAAAATACGCTGCTCCATTGAATTGTATGTTGTCAATCCTTGATAAATTCCATCTAAAGCACCTGAAGCAATTGATATGTCAGTGTATGTAGCGACAGGGTCAAGAAATATTGGGTCTTCGTCTATATCACAAGAACAAACTAGCGCTGCTGCAATGGTTAATAATACAATTTTAAAATTTTTCATAATCTATAAATTTAGTAATACATATTTATTTTTAATACTTCTCGTGTTTATTATTTAAAAGCTCATATTC
>JAQWYU010000232.1 GCA_029253805.1 Flavobacteriaceae bacterium
AAAAATGTACTAATTACAACTAAAGATTTTGAATTATATATTAATTCAAAAAGTAAAAAAGATCTTAAATGGTTTTTTGACTCATTTATTTCAGATACTCAACAAATAGATTACAAAATATCTAAACTGGAAAGTGACAAAGACTCTATCTATTTTACAATAAAGAATATGAAAAATAGCAAAGCTCCAATTTCATTGTTTTCACTCAGAGGTGACAATGTAATTACAAAAAACTGGCTTTTGGGTTTTAAAAATGAAAAGGAATTTGTTATTGAAAATAAGTCAATAGATAAACTAGTATTAAACTATGATCAAAATGTACCTGAATTTAATACAAATAATAATTGGAAGTCAGTTAATGGTAATGATCTATTGAGTAAACCATTTCAATTTAAGTTTTTTAAAGACTATTCTTCTATTTATAATAATCAGCTATACTTATTGCCAACTTTAGAATACAGAAATATTTACGATGGAGTTAACTTGGGTATGAATATCAATAATAATGGAATATTAAATAAACCGCTTACTTTTGGACTGGCTCCTAATTATAGTTTAAAATCTAAATCAATAACAGGATTTACTAAGTTTGAATATAATAGCTATTTTCAAGACCAAGATCTTTACAACATTAAGTTTGGATTATTCATATCGCGTTCTAGTTTTGCAGAAAACTCATTTGTTTCTAAAACACTACCCTACCTGTCTTTCAACTATAGAGATTCTAAAAACTTAAGATCTAATAAGAACAAAAGTTTAATCTTTAGATATGTTGGAATTGATAAAGATTACGTAGAATCCAATAGTAACGAAACGACTTTACCTTCCTATGGAGTTTTTAATATTAGATATTTAAATTCAAATCATGGATTTAAAAAGCATTATAGTTGGTTTTTTGACTCACAATTCTCTAACAAATTTGGCAAGATTTCTTTCAACTATGAATTTAGAAAACGAACTAACAAGAAAAGTTTTTACAACATAAGATTGTTTGCGGGTTCTTTTATATATTCAAAAATTAATTCAAATCAAACTAACTTTAATTTTGCCTTGGATAGGCCGACAGACTATTTGTTTGATTATAATTATTTAGGTCAATTTGAGTCATCAGGAATCTTTAGTCAACAAATTATAATTGCAGAAGGTGGATTTAAATCTAAACTTACTACTGCATCTGCTAATCAATGGATGACTACTTTGAATGCTAGCGCCTCAATATGGAGGTATATACAAACTTACGGGGATATTGGGTTTCTTAAAAATAAAAACCAACAATCTAACTTTGTTTATGATGCTGGAATAAGATTAAACCTCATTACCAATTACTTTGAAATTTATTTTCCTTTTTACTCAAATTTAGGTTGGGAAATTTCATCACCCCAGTATAATGAAAAAATTAGATTTGTCTTTACAGCAGACCCCATAGCACTATTTGGATTATTTAAAAGAGAGTGGTATTAATTAAGTCTAGTATCTTAAGAAGGTTAGACTTAATTATAATTACATTACATAGGTCAAAGCCCACAAAACTTTTATATTTGCAACATATTTGAATTACCATATATGTTGATCAAAAACGACCCTACCAAAAACATTACTTTTGATGATTTCAAAGCTGATGTCTTGAACGACTACAAAATAGCTGTTACTAGCAGAGAGTGTAGCCTTCTTGGACGTAGAGAGGTTTTAACTGGAAAAGCAAAATTTGGTATTTTTGGTGATGGCAAAGAATTACCTCAAATTGCCTGGGCTAAAGCATTTCAAAAAGGTGACTTCAGATCTGGCTATTACAGAGATCAAACTTTCATGATGGCTATTGGAGAACTTGATATTGAACAATTTTTTGCCGGACTTTATGCACATACAGATATTGAAAAAGATCCCATGAGTGCTGGAAGGCAAATGGGTGGGCACTTTACAACACATTCTTTAGACGAAAACTTCAATTGGAAAAATCTTACGGAACAATATAACTCTAGCTCAGACATCTCTCCAACAGGTGCACAAATGCCGAGATTACTCGGGTTAGCTCAAGCATCAAAAGTTTACCGTGAATTACAAAGTAGTGATTCGAATAAATTTTCTAAAAACGGCAATGAAGTAGCCTGGGGTACTATTGGTAATGCAAGTACCAGTGAGGGAGTATTTTTTGAAACAATTAATGCTGCTGGAGTACTACAAGTCCCAATGGTAATAAGTATTTGGGATGATGAATATGGGATTTCTGTACATGCTAAATATCAAACAACAAAAGAAAATATATCGGAAATTTTGAAAGGATTTGAAAGAGATTCTGAAAATAACGGATATGAAATATTAAAAGTTCATGGATGGGACTATGTAGAACTTATTAATTTATATCAAAAAGCAAGTGAGATTGCGAGAAATGAACATGTTCCTGTTATAATTCATGTAAATGAATTGACACAACCACAAGGTCATTCAACTTCTGGGTCTCACGAAAGGTATAAAACTGTTGACCGACTAAATTGGGAAAGATCTAACGATTGTAATCTTAAATTTAGAGATTGGATTATCTCAAATGATATTTCAACAGATCAAGAAATTACTACTTTAGAAAGAAACATTAAAAAAAGTGTTAAGGAAGGAAAACAAAGAGCATGGAAAGATTTCTGTGATCCTATAAAGGCTGAAAAACAAGAAGTACTTCAACTTATTAAATCTGCTTCAAACTCATCATCTCAGGGCGTGTTTATACAAAAAATCATTAATCATTTAGAGAGTATTAATGAACCTTTAAGAAATGAAATCCTAAGTAATGCTCGTAAAACATTAAGATATTTGATACACGAGGATAATGATGCTAAAACTCAACTAATTTTTTGGATTAATTCATATTTCAAAATAAATCAGCCAAAATACAGCACCTTATTATATAGTGAGTCTGAATCTAGAGCTACTAACGTCTCAGAAGTTTTACCTTTGTTTGATTCAAATTCAAAATTTGTAGACGGTCGTGTTATTCTGAGAGATAATTTTGATAAAATTTTATTCAATAAGCCAGAAGTGTTAATATTTGGAGAAGACTCTGGAACAATTGGAGATGTAAACCAAGGTTTAGAAGGATTACAAGAAAAATATGGAGAAACTAGAATTTCAGATACTGGAATTCGAGAAACGACCATAATAGGTCAAGGAATAGGAATGGCTTTACGTGGGCTTAGGCCAATTGCAGAAATTCAATACCTAGATTATATGGTTTATGCACTTCAAATTATTAGTGATG
>JAQWYU010000233.1 GCA_029253805.1 Flavobacteriaceae bacterium
CTAAAATTACAGAAGGTAAAAAAGCACTTAACATAAAAACAAAAGGTAAAATAATTAACTTATTTAAAAAAGAGCCCTTTGTTATAGACCACAACACGGGGAGCTCTCGTGAAGACGAAAATCCAGAAGATTTCTCTGCGTTAACCGCTAAATCATCTGCAAGAATACCAGCTGTTTTTTTTGCGGATATTTTAGTCATTGTCAGAACATCATCCATTAAAACTATAATGTCATCAAGAATTGCAAAAAAGCCAGAAGTCATACATTTAATTTTTTACTAGAAATTAACGACAATAACAAATACCCAATGATAGCAATTGGTATTCCAACGAATCGAAAAAATAAAATTACTATTAGCGAGAATATGATTAATATGTACCTGTAAGCGTTATCATTTAAATCCCAGTTTTTAAATTTCAGTGCAATCAACTTTATTGGAGCATTTAGCAAATAACTACTTGTTAGTGTGAATAGAACTAAAAACCATGGATTTAAAATTATTTCTTGAACAACATTATTTGATTGGTACTCTAAAATTAATGGCAAGGCAATAATCCATAGGGTGTTTGCTGGGACTGGTAATCCAATAAAAAAGTCTGATTCATTGTCAGACACATTAAATTTAGCTAACCTGTATGCAGAAGCAAGAGTTACAAGTAGTCCGAAATAAGGAACAATTCCACTGGTATCCCAAGTTAATTGTGTATTAAGACTAAATAGATAGTAAAGAACTAAGCCAGGAACCACCCCACTTGTTACTAAATCTGCTAAAGAGTCTAACTGAACCCCTAATGCACTCTGCACTCTTAACTTTCTTGCTATAAAACCATCAAGGAAATCAAATAAAATTCCTAGACAAACAAATAAAGCTGTGGATTTCATATCTCCATTGACTGCATATATGACGGCGATACAGCCAGAGAATAAATTTAATAATGTAAAAAAATTTGGTATAAACGTTTTCACATAAATAGTAATTAATTAGTAAAAATAATAAACTATTTTTGTTTTACGTTAATAATCAAAATAATCTAAAAAAAATCATAGATTAAAAACATTTTTACTTAAGAAAATCCATTGCAAACCATTAAATTAATCTTCCTGTTTTTAACTCCTTTATTGTTAAAGGCTCAGACTGGGCGTAAATATTCAAATGAGTTCATGAATATTGGAGTAGATGCTTCAGCTTTAGGAATGGGTAATGCAGTAGTAGCATCTTCGAACGACGTTAATTCAAGCTATTGGAATCCCGCAGGTCTTGTACAGATAGAAGACAGTCAAATAGCGGTCATGCATTCTAGTTATTTTGCGAATATTGCTAATTATAACTATTTAGCTTTTGCAATGCCCATAGATGACAAAACCGCAATTGGCATTTCTTTAATAAGATTTGGAGTTGATGATATTCTCGATACTACCAAACTAATCGACCAACAAGGAATAGTCAATTACGATCGAATTAATTTATTTTCAGCAGCGGACTATGGACTCACATTTTCTTTTTCTAGAAAACTACCTATTCAAAATTTTAATTACGGAATAAACGCAAAAGTAATTCGACGTATTATTGGAGATTTCGCAACCTCGTGGGGTTTTGGATTTGACCTAGGGATTCAGTTTGAATCCAATGAATGGAAATTTGGATTAATGGCAAAAGATATAACCACTACTTTTAATGCTTGGGCAATTGACAAAGAACGGCTAGAAGATATTCAAAACGCTATTCCAGGTGAAAACCAAGAAGCACCAGAAACAACCGAAATAACTCTCCCAAAACTACAACTGGGAGTATCAAAATTATTTACATTCAGTTATGACTATACACTAAAAACAGAAGTTGATTTGATAGCTAGATTTGAACAAAATAATGATATCTTAACCACCTCTTTTCTAAGCATTAATCCAGCCGTTGGTTTCGAGCTTGGATATACAAATCTCGTATTTTTAAGAGGGGGTGTAGGTAACTTCCAAAATGAATTACAAATAGATAATTCAGAATCTCTAACCTTTCAACCAAATTTTGGTGTTGGATTTAAGTACAATGGTATACATTTAGATTATGCTTTCACTGATATTGGTGACCAAAGTACTGCCTTATATTCAAATGTTTTTTCGCTAAAAATTGATTTAAGTATATTTAGATAATGATTTTAAAAAAAATAATAACATTTTTTATTTTATTATTTTCGCTGTTGTCAAACGCGCAGCTAAAACTATCAAACACTTCAGAAATTAGTGTTTTAACTATTGGTTCAGGTCATTTATTAAATGATTCTTTTGGGCACAATGCCATTCGAGTAAAGGATTCTTTATACAACTTTGATTTGGTATTTGATTACGGGCGATATGATTTTGAGTCGAAAGGTTTCTATTTAAATTTTGCTAGAGGTAAGCTTGATTATATGGTCGGCCGTAGCGCCTTTGAAGATTTTTTATCGTTTTACAAATACCAAAATAGACAAGTAAATGAGCAACAACTCAACTTAAGCACAAAACAAAAAACAGCCTTTTATAATTTTCTGACAGAAAATATGAAACCTGAAAAGAGATACTATCCGTATGATTTTTTCTACAATAATTGCGCAACTAAAATCACGGATGCCATTGAATCCATTTTGGCAGACCAAATTAAGTACTCCCCCCCCATTGCATTTAAAAAAGAAACATTTAGAAACTTAATTCGTTCAGATCTTAACATAAACTCTTGGGGTAGTTTGGCTATCGATATAGCTCTTGGGTCAAAAATTGATCAAAAAGCAACAATTAAGGAACATGTTTTTTTACCAAAAAATCTTTATTTATTACTTGAAAATTCCATTGCAGCATCTACAAATTTAAAAATTGTTAAAAAATCAAAACTATTAAATTCATCAACTGCAACCACTAAAACTTCTGAGGGACTATTCAGCCCTTTAGCAATTTTGTCGTTAATAGCCCTGTTAATCTTATTTATTACATTTAACGACTACAAAAAAAATAATCGAAGTATATGGTTAGATGTGATTTTATTTGCTTTTACTGGCTTTGTAGGACTTGTTTTACTTCTGCTGTGGTTTGCAACAGATCATGAGGCTACAGCGTATAATTATAATTTATTGTGGGCCTTTGCTATCAACCTTCTTTTTATCCCCTCCATTATAAAGACCCAACTATCCAATCGCGGTATTAAATATATAGTATTTTTAGTAATACTATTAACTTTAATGATAATGCATTGGGTGACCGGTGTTCAATCCTTTTCGATTGGATTAATCCCATTTCTCATTGCTATTACTACACGATATTTATTTTTAATTCGTCATTTCAAAAAGTTAATTTAATTATAAATCAAACCTTACTTAAAAAATTAAAAATTTGAATTACTTGAACGTTGAAAATATATCAAAATCTTATGGCGAACTAAGTCTTTTTGAAAATCTTTCATTTAGTATTCATAAAGATCAAAAAATAGCTTTTATTGCCAAAAACGGTACTGGAAAAACTACTATCCTAAATATTCTTTCTGGAAAAGACACTCCAGACTCTGGGCAGATTATTTACAGAAATGATTTAAGAACAACATTCCTTTCACAAGAACCTGTTTTAGACCAATCTCTTACAGTTAAAGAAACCATTTTAAAATCAGATAACCCTATTTTAAAAGTAATTAAAACCTATCACACAGCTCTAGAAGATCCTGAAAACAGTAAACTATACCAAACAGCATTTGACGACATGGAGCGTTACCAAGCTTGGGACTACGAAACACAATACACTCAAATACTTCACAAACTAAAGCTGGTTGACTTAAATCAAAAGGTTGGTGAACTTTCAGGAGGACAGCAAAAGCGTTTAGCACTGGCTGACACTTTATTAAGTAAGCCTGACTTGTTAATTTTAGATGAACCTACTAACCACTTAGATTTAGAAATGATTGAATGGTTAGAAACTTTTTTTGCTAAAGAAAATATCACAATTTTTATGGTGACGCATGACCGGTATTTCTTAGAGCGTGTATGCTCTGAAATCATCGAATTGGACGAAGGTTCTATCTACAATTATAAAGGAAATTATTCCTATTTTTTAGAGAAAAAAGAAGAACGCATTGAACGAGAAGCCATCGAAACAAACAAATCCAAACAGCTATTTAAAAAAGAACTTGGATGGATGCGTCGCCAACCAAAAGCACGTACTACTAAATCAAAGTCAAGAATTGATGACTTTTACAAAATAAAAGAACGAGCAAGCAAGCGTAGAAATGATCACGAAATTCAACTAGAAATTAATATGGAACGCTTGGGAAGTAAAATCCTAGAAATCTATAAAGTTTCAAAGGCTTATGATGAAAAATTGATTTTAGATAAGTTTGAATACGTTTTTCAAAGAGGTGAACGCATTGGAATCATTGGTAAAAATGGAACTGGAAAATCAACATTTCTAAATATGATTACTGGAAGAATTAAGCCAGACAGCGGTAAAATCATTCTAGGAGAAACTATTAAGTTTGGGTATTACACCCAGAACGGCATCAAAGCTAAGCCGATGCAAAAAGTAATTGATGTGGTCAAGGACTACGGCGAGTATATCCCACTTACAAAAGGTAAACAAATTAGCGCTCAGCAGCTACTGGAACGCTTTCTGTTTAGTCGAAAAAAACAATATGATTTTGTTGAAAAATTAAGTGGTGGTGAACGTAAGCGTCTTTACTTATGCACAGTCTTAATACAAAACCCAAATTTCTTAATTCTTGATGAACCAACAAATGATTTAGATATTATTACCCTTAACGTTTTAGAAAACTTTTTACTAGATTTTCCAGGATGCTTACTTGTTGTTTCACATGACCGTTATTTCATGGACAAAATTGTTGATCATTTATTTGTGTTCAGAGGCAAAGGTTTAGTGGATAATTTTCCTGGAAACTATTCAGATTACAGAACTTACGAAGACAGTGTATCCTTAGTTTCAGATCAAAAAAAAATGGTAAAGACTACCAAACCTATTAGCACAAAGCAATCCCTAACTAAACTAAGTTTTAATGAACAAAAAGAACTTAAAAATATAGAAAGCAAATTGAAATCACTAGAATTTGATAAAAAAGAACTCGAATCTCAATTCTTAGTAAAGGATATTAGCATGGACACTATAGAACTACTTTCTATGAATTTAAAAAAAATACTTCAAGTCATTGAAGAAAAAGAACAAAGATGGATTGACTTAAATGAAAAACTAAATTGAATCGACTACTTTCATATTTGACATTTTGGTGGTATTCCAAAAATGAACATGGGGTTCATTCCCCTTTTGTTTTTGATTTAGTTACCAAATGCTTTTACGATACTAACGCTACAAATAACGATCCCATATTTAAAAAAATAGATTCTAAGACTCAATTTTTGTTGCGTCTAGGATCATATTTTAAATATAAATACATCTATTTTGATGCTTCAATTAAAACTAATTTTGAAGTTATTTTAAGTAGTCAGAGTATTGTTAAAAAATTTAATACAATTGAAGATCTAATTTGTCATTCAAAATTAATCTCTGAATCCCCTTGTCTGATATGCGTAAATATCAACACAATTAATACCCACGCACTTTTAAACTTTCTTAAACAATGTCACCGCGATTCAGTTGTTTTAATTCCTTCAATTCGAAAAAATAAAATCAATTATAAAAGCTGGAACCAACTTAACTCGTCTTCTGAAGTTTCTGTTTCTATTGACACGTATTACTGGGGCTTATTATTTTTTAGAACCGAACAGCTTAAAGAACATTTTACAATAAGGCTTTAATACTTTGCTGTTTTGTAATATTCCTATTAACTTTAGACTAGAAAACAATAAATGAAGATTTACACAAAAACAGGAGATAGTGGAACAACAGGACTCATAGGCGGGACTCGATTGCCAAAACATGACTCAAGAATTGAATGTTATGGAACTGTTGATGAACTTAATTCGTATCTTGGACTAATACGAGATCAAGAAATTCCTAACAACTCTAAAGTCATTATAATTAACATCCAAGAACAGCTTTTTGTTATGGGTGCTATCTTAGCTATGGACCCGGTGATTCAAAAAAAACCGAAAGGTAAACGTTTTCAAACTCCAGTTTTAAAACCCGAAGCCACTACTCTTTTAGAAACCGAAATAGACGCTATGAATATAACTTTACCGCCCCTAACCCATTTTATTTTACCGGGTGGGCACTCTACAGTGTCGTACTGCCATATTGCTAGAAGTATTTGCCGTAGAGCAGAGAGAATTACTACAAAACTAAATTCCAAGCAGCCAGTTCCTACAGAAGTTTTAATTTATTTAAACCGTCTTTCTGACTTCTTGTTTGTGTTGGCACGAAAATTGTCAAAGGATTTAAAGGCAGAAGAGATTAAATGGATCCCAAAAAAACCAACTAATTCAAGATCATAGTTTAATTGCTGAGCAAAATAATTTAGTTTTTAAGGTTATTTACAACATTCACAACTTTATTGTTGAAATAAATGCTTTTTTACTTGACTTTTTCAACTAAAAAATTATTTTTGCAGAAATTAAATATTTTAAAAATGTATTGGACTTTAGAACTTGCATCTTTCCTTAGTGACGCCCCTTGGCCAGCCACTAAAGACGAATTAATAGATTATTCAATCAGAACAGGTGCTCCTCTAGAAGTAGTTGAAAACCTTCAAGCAATTGAGGACGAAGGGGACTCATACGACTCTATACAGGAAATTTGGCCTGACTATCCATCAGATGAAGATTATCTTTGGAATGAAGATGAGTATTAAAACTCAAAAATTATTTAAAAAAGTCTCTTTTGAGACTTTTTTTTTTACATTATTTCACAAAGAAATAACAACAAACTGTATCTTTGACTGTATAGAGTTAAAGACGATTATAAATATCTAAGCATAATGAGTTTACTGAATTCGGTACTAAAAGTATTCGTTGGAGATAAATCCAAACAAGACGTTAAGGCTATCATGCCCATTGTCAATAAAATTAAAACATTTGAAGATGAGATACAGGCTCTTAGTAATGATGGTTTAAGAGCCAAAACACTGGCTTTTAAAACAACTATTGAATCTGCCTGTTTATCTATAGAGAATTCAATTTCTAAGTTGTATCTAGAAGCAGATACTACAGAAGATATAGACAGAAAAGAAGAAATATACCAAGAAATCGATGGTCTAAAAGATGAAGTATACACTAAAACCCAAGGAGTTTTAGAAACTATTTTACCAGAAGCTTTTTCGGTTATTAAAGAAACAGCTCGGCGTTTTGTAAATAATACCAGTATAGAAGTAACTGCAAGCTCTTACGACAGAGAACTTTCTGGTACTAAAGATTATGTAAACTTAAATGGTGAAAAAGCTTTTTGGGCCAACTCTTGGGATGCTGCAGGAAAACCAATCACCTGGGACATGGTACATTATGATGTTCAGCTGATTGGTGGAGTTGCAATGCACCTAGGGAAAATTGCTGAGATGCATACAGGAGAGGGCAAAACATTGGTGGCTACACTTCCTGTTTACTTAAACGCCTTAACTGGAAAAGGGGTTCATTTGGTGACAGTTAATGATTATTTAGCAAAAAGGGACAGTGCATGGATGGCGCCTATTTTTCAATTTCACGGACTTACTGTAGATTGTATTGATTATCACCAACCTAACTCACAAGAAAGAAAAAACGCTTATAATGCTGATATTACTTATGGAACCAATAACGAATTTGGTTTTGATTACTTAAGGGATAATATGGCACATACGCCAAAAGATTTGGTACAACGACCACATCACTATGCGATTGTAGACGAAATTGATTCGGTTTTAATTGATGACGCTAGAACCCCACTAATAATTTCTGGTCCGATTCCACAGGGAGATAGGCATGAATTTATGGAACTTAAACCAAAAGTCGAAGATATTGTCGGAATTCAGCGTAAATACCTTACTGGAGTATTAGCAGAGGCCAAAAAGATGATTGCATCTGGTGAAACCAAGGAGGGAGGTTTTCAATTACTTCGTGTATTTAGAGGAATTCCAAAAAACAAAGCATTAATTAAGTTTTTAAGTGAAGAAGGTATCAAACAACTCCTTCAAAAAACTGAAAATTTTTATATGCAGGACAATAATAGAGAAATGCCTAAGGTAGATGAAGAACTTTATTATGTAATAGATGAGAAGAATAATCAGATAGAATTATCAGATAAAGGAGTCGAATATTTATCCGGAAAAGATAACCCTGACTTTTTTATAATGCCAGAAATAGGAATGGAAATTTCTAAGATCGAAAATCAAAACCTTTCTGCGGAGAAAGAAGCTGAGCTTAAAGAAGAATTATTTAGAGAATTTGGAATTAAATCCGAACGCATCCACACCTTAAATCAACTTTTAAAAGCTTATGCTCTCTTTGAAAAAGACATCCAATATGTAGTTATGGAAAATAAAGTCATGATTGTCGACGAACAAACAGGGCGTATTATGGACGGTCGCCGATATAGTGATGGACTTCACCAAGCTATTGAAGCCAAGGAAAATGTAAAAATTGAGGCAGCTACCCAAACATTTGCCACCGTTACTTTACAGAATTACTTTAGAATGTATCGCAAGCTTTCTGGAATGACAGGAACTGCAGTGACGGAAGCAGGAGAGTTTTGGGAAATCTATAAATTGGATGTTGTTGAAATCCCTACTAACCGTCCTATCGCGAGAGATGATCGAGAAGATCTAGTTTATAAAACCAAGCGAGAAAAATATAATGCTGTTATTGACGAAGTAACTAATTTGTCTAAGTCGGGACGTCCAGTACTTATTGGCACAACCAATGTAGAAATCAGTGAACTGTTAGGTAAAATGTTGAGCATACGAAAAATCCCTCACAACGTTTTAAATGCAAAACTTCACAAAAAGGAAGCTGACATTGTAGCAGAGGCTGGACAGCCCGGACAAGTGACAATAGCCACAAATATGGCAGGACGTGGAACTGATATTAAACTATCTAATACAGTCAAAGCAGCGGGTGGTCTGGCTATAGTTGGGACGGAACGTCATGACTCCCGTCGAGTAGATAGACAATTACGTGGTCGTGCCGGGCGTCAAGGAGATCCAGGAAGCTCACAGTTTTATGTGTCTTTAGAAGATAATTTAATGCGTTTATTTGGAAGTGAAAGGATTGCTAAGATGATGGACCGCATGGGCCTTGAAGAGGGTGAAGTGATTCAGCACTCCATGATTTCAAAATCTATTGAACGTGCTCAGAAAAAAGTTGAAGAAAATCAATTTGGAGTACGTAAACGCTTGTTGGAATATGACGATGTTATGAACTCACAGCGCGAAGTGGTGTATAAACGTCGCTATAATGCACTTTTTGGAGAGCGTCTTCGTGTGGATTTAGCTAATATGATTTACGACACATCTGAGATTATTAGCGAAGAAAATAAAGCTAGTAATAACTTTAAAAATTTTAAATTTGAATTAATTCGTTATTTTTCAATGAGTTCCCCTATTTCGTCTGATGAATTCTCTGGAATGTCTTCACAAGAAATTGCAGGAAAAGTGTACAAAACAGCCTTTCAACAATACCTAACAAAAATGGAGCGTAATGCCGATTTAGCATTTCCAGTAATAAAGAATGTATACGAAAATCAACGAGATAAATTTAAGAGAATAGTAGTTCCTTTTACAGATGGCGTAAAGTCACTACAAGTTGTCACGGATCTTGAAAAATCTTACCAAACTAATGGTAAGCAACTTGTAACCGATTTTGAAAAAAATATTTCATTAGCTATCATTGATGATGCTTGGAAAACTCATTTAAGAAAAATGGATGAACTAAAGCAATCAGTTCAACTAGCCGTACATGAGCAAAAAGACCCATTACTAATATATAAGTTTGAGTCATTTGAATTATTTAAATCAATGATTGATCAGGTGAATAAAGAAGTAATTTCTTTTCTATTTAAGGGTGAAATTCCACAGGAAACTGCAAATATTATCCAAGAAGCAAAATCACGTCAACGTGAAAAGACACAAACGTCTAAGGAGAATATTCCAAATTTAGATGAGCGCTCTGCACAGTCAAGATCTGCTGGAAATACTCAAGGTCGGCAGCAAAAGATAGAAACAGTTGTAAGAGAAATGCCGAAAATTGGACGTAATGATCGTGTAGTAATCAAGAATGTGATAAGCGGTGAAAATAAAACTGTCAAGTACAAACAAGCTGAACCTCTAATTGTCAAAGGCGAATGGGTATTGGTTAATTAATCCATATTTATTTAAAATCACTAAAGATTTTAATTATTAAATATTAAAGCTTCAAAATTAAGTTTGGATTCGGACAATTTTCAATATAAAACGGTAAATCTATTTCTGAAGAAACACCTGGATAATCACCTAAATAACCCTGAATATCTTTTATAATTTGAAAATGTAAATGAGGTGCATAATCACCATTTATATCACTACATCCTAAATTCCCAATTACTTGACCCTGAGTTATTTGAGTATTTTTAATTAAACTTTTAATTGATGACCTTGAAAGGTGGCCATATAGGGAATAAAATACAACATCTTTAATACAGTGCTTAAGAACTATCGTAGGGCCATAATCACCAAAATTTGTATTATCTGAAAAACTATGTATCAAACCATCGAAAACTGCTAAAACAGGAGTATCTGTCTCACACCATAAATCGATGCCTAAATGAATATTCCTTCCAATTAAAGAACCAGCTTTATTAAAATATTTACTCCTTTTATAAAGTGATCGACGTTCTAAATACCCACCAAAAGCTATTGATTTATGGCGACTCTTTAGGAAGTTCTGCAGATATTTGGACCAAGACACAGAACATTCAATATCAAATTCATCTAACTCTTTATTATTATCTGACAAGTCAATAGGAGTGTATGAGCTAAAATCTACACTTGGTGCAATAATCTTAATAGGCAATCTTGACAACTTTTCTAAAAAAATTCTAAAATCCATTTTACATAAATATAAATTTAAACTTAAGACACTAACAATATTAATTAAAAAAATATATTAAATTAGTTTCAACTTTTAAAATGTGAATAATAAAACAAAAAGTAAAAAAGCAATACGCGAAATTAAAGGGATTTCTAAACAGAAATCAACCAATAAAGATGCTGTTTCTAAATTAAAAAGAAAACGTCAAAAACAACCTTCAGTTGAAGAATTACTAGCAGGGATACTTGAAAGTAATACAACAGCATTAAGTCGTGGAATTACTTTGATTGAAAGCCAAAAAATTTCTCATCAAATAAAAGCAAAAAACTTAATTGAAAATTGCTTAAAGCACAGAAAACCCTCAATTAGAGTTGGAATTACAGGTGTACCGGGAGTTGGTAAAAGTACATATATCGAAGCTCTTGGCACCTACTTAACTAAACAAGATTGTAAAGTAGCTGTATTAGCAGTTGACCCTACTAGCAAACTAAGTCGGGGCAGTATTTTAGGGGATAAAACTAGAATGGACACTTTGGTAAGAAACAAAAATGCTTTTATTAGGCCTTCAGCAGCAGGAAAATCTCTGGGTGGTGTTGCAAGATACACACGTGAAGCTATTACACTTTGTGAAGCCGCAGGCTATAATGTTATTTTGATTGAAACTGTAGGTGTTGGACAAAGCGAAACAGTCGTTAACAGTATGGTTGACTTTTTCCTACTACTTAAGCTAGCAGGCGCCGGCGATGAACTTCAGGGCATTAAACGTGGAATTATAGAAATAGCAGATGCTATTATTATTAATAAAGCTGATGGGGATAATATAAGTGCAGCCAAATTAGCAATGCTTGAATTTAAGCGAGCCCTACACCTTTACCCTGCAAAAGCAAATGACTGGGTTCCAAAAGTTATAATGTGTAGCGCAATAGAATCTAAAGGAATCGATAAAAGCTGGGAATTAATTAAAGACTTTGTAAAACATTCAAAATCTAAGGGTTATTTTATAAAAAAAAGACAAAAACAAGATATATTCTGGCTAGTTCAATTTATTGAGAATGAAATTAAAGACCAGTTTTTTAATAATAAGCTAATTAGTAAAGAATTAGATTCTCAAATTAAATTAATCAATAATAACAAGCGCTCTCCTTTTACTGCTGCTGAATATTTACTAAACTTGTACAAAACGGGCACTTAGCTCTTTGTAAACTCTAAAATAAAGGAATCCGGAGAACACACCAAAGCTAAGGCCGCATAAAACATCTAGAGGATAGTGTAATCCTAAGTAAATACGGCTGTACCCCACTATAATACTCCATATAATTAATATTGATATCAGTTTGTTGTATAAAGGACGAAGCATCAAACCAACGAAAATGGCAGTAGCCATTGAATTAGAAGAATGGCCGGAGAAAAATCCGTAAGTAGCTCTACACTTACCTTGTCTAATTAATTCAAAGACCCCCTCTTGTGAGCACGGACGAAGACGTTCAAATGTGAGCTTAAAGAGATTTGTAACTTGGTCTGTGAATAAAATCATTAATCCAATAGTAATAATTAAAATAGCTATGCCTTTTTTATTTAAGGGTCTACACATTAAGTAAAGTAAAACTATATACATTGGAACAAACGTAAGCTTATCTGTAACTAACAACCAAAGACTATCCCATGATGGGGAACCCAAATTATTTAAAAATACAAGAAAAGACTTATCAAGTTCTATAAGTTGATCTAGCATAATTAATTGTCGTAAGTAGAAACTTCTTTGTCATAAAACTCGGTAGCTTCTCTAATCGCTGTTTCTGTTTCTGAGATAAGATATTCTTCATCTTGAGTATCAAAATCCTCTAACCACTCAACATTATCAGTCTCTAGATTAATAATAAATTGAGGGAAATCTGTATGAATTACAAAGATAGCGTTAGGAAAGTCTGTATTGTCTCCAAGAATAAATTTTGGTAAATCCATAGTTAAATCGTTTAGTGAGCTTGAATCAATCGATTAGTTAAATAAATAAATCTAAGATATAAAAAAATAGAAGCTGAAGCTAATCCCACCAAAAGACCAATCCAAATACCTAAACTACCATAAACGGTTTCTTTACCAAGAAAATAACTTATTGGAAACCCAATTATCCAATAAGCTGTAAATGTAAGCATTGTTGGTATTTTAACGTCCTGTAAACCCCTTAAAGCCCCTAAGAAAACAATTTGAGCACTATCGCTAATTTGGAATAAAGCTGCTACTATTAGTAGTTTTGAAGCAATTGCTACTACTTCTTGATTATCTAAATAATTGTTTACGTCTTTTAAATCAAGATAAAAAGCTGGTAAAACGTCATTAAAAAGCAAGAAAAGAAACGCGAAAACAGATGCAAAAATAATTCCCATCAAAAATATAGACTTCGCAATTCGTTGTAACTCTTCATAGCTCTTTAACCCCTTTTGATTACCAACACGAATCGTAGCTGTAACACTTAATCCCATCGCTATCATGAAAGTCATTGAAGATAAATTGAGTGCGATTTGATTTGCTGCTTGTGCATTTTTCCCTAACACCCCACTCAACCACACAGCGGAAGTGAAAATTGCTACCTCAAAAAACATCTGCATAGCACTGGGCAACCCTATATTAGTTAATTTCTTTAGCATTTTACTCTCCAAAGCAAATAGCTTTATTTTTGTGATAAATGGGCTTGTTTTTTTATCATTTTTAAGAAGAATCCATATGATTAAAATCATAGTAACTCGTGAAATCAAAGTACCTATACCAGCGCCAACTAAACCCATTTTTGGGAAACCAAATTTTCCAAATATTAAAACATAATTAAACCCTATATTTACAAGATTAGCAATAATCGTCGCATACATCGCATGTTTAGTTAATGAAAGGCCATCGCTAAATTGCTTAAATCCTTGAAATATAACTAGAGGAATTAAGGAAATTGCTATGATATTTAAATATGGTATTGCTAAAAGTACTACTTCATCGGGTTGCTTCATGAAAAACATAAGTGGCTTGACTAATAAAATCATTCCAAAAAGCAATAGACTCAAAAGCGAACACAAAAACAAACCGTGTTTAAAAGCAGATTTTCCCATAAAAAAATTATTTTCAGAATCCGCTTCCGCAACTAATGGAGTGATAGCTGTAGAAAACCCTATACCCAATGACATCGCTACAAAGAAAAAGCTGTTACCAAGAGATACCGCCGCTAAATCTGCAGATCCTAACTGACCTACCATAATATTATCTGCAAAACCAACGAAAGTATGACCCAACAAGGACATAATAACTGGAGCAGATAATTTCCAATTGTAACGAAATTCTTTTGTAAAATGTTCTAGCATTTTTAAATACAATGTTAAAAAAAGCAGCTATAAGCTGCTTTTTTTATTGTTCTTATTCAGAATCAGGTGTTCTAGTTTTAAAATCAAGAATCTTGTGTTCATTCAATAAATTATACCAACTTAGAACCTTTTTGATATCACTAGCATACACACGATCTTCATCATAATCGGATAAGACAGAAAAGAAATAGGCTTCTAAGTCGTCTTTGGAAGATTTTGGACTGGTACTTGTTAGATTTCCATTTTCCTTGTCAAATATCTTTGAAAAAACAGTCTTGAGGGGTATTTCATCACCAAGTGTATAAATGGCAATTTCACTTAAAACACTTACATTATTACTAATGTTTATAGAAATTCGTTTTTTATCTAACAAAGACTCAGCGATAAAAGCCCCACGTGATTGAGTGATTAATTTGTACAGGCCTGGTTTTTTTGAGATAGCTAAAATTTTATCTAATTCCATTTATTAAATTATGTTGTGTGTTTAAGTTCTTTTTTTAGAAATATTAGGAAAGCGCATTCGATAATCAACACTTGTCTTTCCTTTAGAAATATTAGTCAATTTACCTTTTAAAAGACGCTTTTTTAAAGATGACACTTTATCAGTAAATAGAACTCCTTCAATATGATCATACTCGTGCTGTATTACTCTAGCAATTAACCC
>JAQWYU010000234.1 GCA_029253805.1 Flavobacteriaceae bacterium
GTGGTGAGCAAAATGATTCGTTATTTTTTGAACTATTTTTGCGCTTATCACTTCTGCTTGCGCTTCATTAAATTCGTTTGTTTTTTTTCGTTGAGACTCAACTTCAGCACTAGCAAAAACTTCTAACTTTTCTTTTAGGGCTTTGATTGTAGGGGCAAACTTTCGGTTGTCTACCCAACATTCAAAATCATTTTTTATTTCAGTAATTATTGCCTCAGCAATTGGAATAAATAGTTTTCTTGTTTCTAGTGTTTCATCCGTTATTTGTGATAATCGATCTAAGTGAACTAAGCTCACCATTGGAAGCTCTCTAATATTTTCGTCTACATTTTTTGGAATTGAAAGATCGAGCACAAGCAAAGGTTTTTTATTTTGAATAAGGTACTTGTCAATGGTCGGGTTTTGTGCTCCGGTGGCTACAATAAGAACGTCTGATTTTTCAATTTCTTCTTGAAGATGACTGTAATCTTTGACTAGAACTTTAAATTTTCCTGCAATTTTATCTGCCTTATCGCGTGTCCTGTTTATTAGTGTTAAGTGCTTGTTTTTTGTGTGCTTTATCAGATTTTCACAAGTATTTCTTCCAATTTTTCCAGTTCCAAAAAGCAAAATATTTTTAGATGAAATGTCTTGAATAGTTTTTTTGATGTATTGAACAGAAGCAAAAGATACTGATGTCGCTCCAGAAGAGAGTTTTGTCTCAGTTTTTATTCGTTTACTGGCCTGAATTACCGCATTAATTAACCGTTCAACAAAAGCATTTAAAACTCCATGTTTTTTGGATATTTTCGCACTTAATTTTAGTTGACTTATGATTTCAAAATCCCCTAAAATTTGGCTGTCTAACCCTGCACCAACCCTAAACATATGATGAATTGCATCACTACTTTTATAGACATAGGAAACGCTTTGAAACTCATTAATACTTCCTTTAGTAATGTCACACAAAAGCTTTTCAAGTTCTAAAGGATGCCTAACAAATCCGTATATTTCTGTTCTGTTACAAGTCGAAGTAGCCACAAGGCTATCAATTCCGACAGATTTAGCCCTTTGAAGTAGTTTCGTTTTAGATTCGTTATCTAGACTAAATTTACCGCGAAGTTGTGCATCAGCTTTTTTATGGCTAATTCCAACAACATAAAAACAGGGATTAGTAGACTCTTTGAATTCTTTCATTATATACGGGGATATATATCGACGCAAAAATAATGGCTTTAGTTATTAAAAAATAACGCTAGAAGAACTTTATTTGTCGTTTAGAGGTTTCATAACTATATTTAGCTGTTTTTGAATAATTTATTACTTTTGTAGAAGTAAATCGGCTAAATAATCAAATTTTATTTATAATGAATCTAAATAAAGACCAAATTCGGAGCACAATTATTAGAACAAAAAATATCGCTAAAGGGTCATTTTTAGAAACACAAATCGAACCAGGCTTTTTTGTCATAACCCATCAAAATGAAACGGCATCTGTTCAACTTCTTGAAAAAGAGATCGATAGCTCGTTTATTCAATTTCACTTTTGTCTTAAGGGTGGATGTAAGTTTGTTTTTAATAATGGAACCTATGTATTAAATATCTTGGAAGAAAATTCATTATTACTCTATAACCCTCAGCGCAACCTTCCAATACATCTTGAAGTTGATCCTACCACGTGGGTTGTCTCGGTATTAATTTCGATTAAAAAGTTTCACGGTCTTTTTTCACATGAAGCTGAGTATATCACCTTTTTAAGTGATGGCAATCAGGATAAAAAATATTATAAGGATGGCCGTATATCTCCATCTACAGCAATTGTATTAAACCAACTTGTTAACTATAGCTTAAATCCAACTATTAAGTCTTTATACTTTAAAGGGAAGGCCTATGAGTTACTAAGCCTATATTTCAACAGGGTTGAAGATGCAAATGTAGAACACTGCCCGTTCCTTGTTGACGAATCAAATGTTGTTAAGATCCGACAAGCTAAGGATATCATGATTAATCGCATATTAGAGCCTCCTACTTTATCGGCACTAGCACTTGAAATAGATTTGAGTTTAAAAAAACTTAAAGAAGGCTTTAAGCAAATTTATGGAACCACAGTCTTTGGTTTTTTGTTTGATTATAAAATGGAAGTTGCCCGAAAACTTTTAGAGTCAGGCGCACACAATGTTAATGAAGTAGGTCTCAAAGTTGGTTACAGCACCGCAAGCCATTTTATATCGGCATTTAAAAAACAATTTGGAACAACTCCAAAAAAGTATATTCAATCCCTAAATTAATTAAAATGAAAGGAGTTTTATTAGTAAACTTAGGCTCTCCAGACAGTCCTACACCTAAAGATGTAAAGAAATACCTGGGAGAATTTCTTATGGATGAACGCGTTATCGATGTGCCAAAATGGGCGCGAACACTACTAGTTAAAGGAATTATTTTAAATACACGTCCAAAAGTGTCAGCTAAAGCATACAGTAAAATTTGGTGGGAAGAAGGATCGCCTTTAATTGTTCTGTCGGAACGTTTAGAAAACAAGTTAAAAAAAGAAGTTAAAGTTCCAATAGCCCTAGCAATGCGCTATGGCAGTATGACAATAAAAAAGGGGCTTCAAAACCTCGTTGATTTAGGGGTCGATGAGGTATTAATAATCCCACTGTATCCCCAGTTTGCCATGGCTACTACTGAAACAATATTGGAACTGTCTAAAGAGTTAATAGATAAGTTTTTTCCTAATCTAAACTTATCAAACTTACCCCCTTTTTATAATGATCCAGATTATATCAAAGTATTATCAAGTACAATAAAAGCGTCTTTAGAAGGCAAAAAGTATGAACATTTACTTTTTTCTTACCATGGTATTCCTGAGCGCCATATCCGTAAAAGTGACATTACTAAATCGCATTGTAAAATAGATAAGTCTTGTTGTATAACTCCTTCAGAAGCTCATAAATATTGCTATAAACACCAATGTCTTGAGGTTACGCGTTTAGTAGGTGAGGAGTTAGGCCTTAAGGAGTCAACTTACTCAACTTCCTTCCAGTCTCGTTTAGGTTTTGACCCTTGGTTACGCCCTTATACTGACCGTACGATTGAACGTTTAGGTAAAGAGGGTACAAAGTCTATGGCAATTGTAACCCCAGCATTTGTGAGTGATTGTCTTGAAACTCTGGAAGAAATTGCCATGGAAGGGGAAGAGATATTTCATGAAGTTGGTGGTAAGTATTTTACTACAATTCCTTGTTTAAACGATAATCCTGACTGGGTTTCTCTATTAGCAAAATGGATTAAAGAATGGTCTTCTCAATAATATATTTTAATGAATCCATCAACTTCAAATAGCTTTAGCTCCGAATCAATCGGTAAATTACTAATTAAACAGGCAGTGCCTGCATCTATCGGCATTTTGGTTATGTCGCTAAATATTTTGATTGACACTATTTTTGTAGGACATTGGATTGGGTCGCAAGCAATTGCAGCTATTAACGTGGTCTTACCGGTTTCATTTTTTATCGCCGCCTTAGGAATGGCGATTGGCATAGGGGGTTCCTCCATAATTTCTAGGGCCCTGGGTGCAAATAACAAATCTAAGGCACTAATAACCTTTGGTAACCAAATAAGTATGACCATAATTCTGACTATAATTTTGGTATTTTTTGGCTTGATTTATATTGACAATATTATTCCAGCGTTTGGAGGTAAAGGAACTATTTTCGAGCCTGCCAAGATGTATTATCGAATTGTTTTATATGGGGTTCCTTTTTTGGCACTATCAATGATGGGAAATACCGTTATAAGAGCAGAGGGCAAACCTAAGTTTGCAATGTATGCCATGATGATCCCATCTGTTACAAACTTATTATTTGACTATATTTTTATTAATATAATGGATCTAGGAATGATGGGTGCAGCTTGGGCTACAACTGGATCATACATTCTTTGTTTTATATTTATTTTTTGGTTTTTCATTTCAGATAATTCTGAAATGAAAGCATTGGCACTTCATTTTAAACTTAAAAGATCAATAGTTTCCGAAATCACTAATTTAGGATCAGTTACTCTTTCACGACAAGCTGTTGTTAGCATTACTTATTTATTAATGAATAATATTTTATTTGATTTTGGCGGTGAAACTTCAGTAACGTCGTATGCAATAATTTCCAGAATGCTGATGTTTGCTTTGTTTCCTGTTTTTGGAATTACACAAGGATTTATCCCTATTGCTGGATATAACTATGGAGCTAAAAATTATGACCGAGTTAAGAAAATTATTCGAATTTCAATTATTTATTCAATGCTAATTGCCTTTTTTGTTTTTGTTTTGCTTATTGGGTTTCCAGAGCGAATTACACGCATGTTCACGACCGACCAATTAGTTATCGAAAAAACTCCAACAGCATTGCGGTGGGTATTTGCAGCAACTCCAATTATTACTATTCAATTAATTGGCGCCGCCTATTTTCAAGCAATAGGAAAGGCGACACCAGCACTTTTATTAACACTTTCGAGGCAAGGGTTTTTCTTCATCCCTTTAATTTTTATCCTCCCATTATGGCACGGTGAGCTTGGTGTTTGGATGGCATTTCCAGCTTCTGATGTACTCTCTACCTCGTTAACGGCATATGTACTATACAAAGAAGTTTCAACAAAACTAATTTTAAAAACTTAATTATGGATTATTATAACTATATAAAATCTCTTCACCTTATTTTTGTAATCACCTGGTTTGCAGGCTTATTTTATATTCCTCGTATTTTTATTTATCATATAGAGGCTATTAAAAAGCCGGCTATAGAAAAAGAAATATTAACGAAACAATTAAAAATCATGGCCAAACGATTATGGTTTATTATTACTTGGCCATCAGCTATACTAGCTATTTTATTTGGTAGCTGGCTTTTGGTAATTGCACCATATTGGTTAGAACATTCCTGGATGCATGCGAAATTAGGCTTCGTAGTAATTTTGATTATTTATCATCTTAAAACACACTTTATTTTCAAAGAATTACAAAAGGATAAAATCAAGTACACTTCTAATTTTATGCGTTTTTGGAATGAAGGGGCGACCCTAATCTTATTTGCTATTGTCTTTCTTGTATTATTAAAAAGCACTCTCAATATGGCTTATGGACTGTTGGGGCTTTTTGGACTAGCTGCTCTATTAATGTTAGGAATAAAATTATATAAAAGAACTCGTTCGGAGTAACTAAATAAATCAACGATTTATTATATTTATCAAAAGTAAACCTCTATGATAAAGCGTAAGCTATCTTTAAGATCACGGATTTTTTTCTTTATGATTATGTTGGTTGTTGTAGCATCTATTCTCATAGCGGCAGTGACGATTATTCAATATAAAGACCAATCTCAAGACTACCACCGCCAAAGATTGGAACGGAAAGAAGCACAGCTGATCTCAAGTATAGATTATGTTTTAAAAGAAACTACTTTGGAAGTAAAAACAGAAAATTTATTTCTTATTTTTAAGGATAAGATATATGATATAGCCAACATACATAATGTTAGTTTTAACCTATTTGATCTAAAGGGGAATCTTGTAAAAAAGTCAAAGCCCAGTGGCAATGAAAACATCATAATTGATAATTATTTATCAGATGACGTACTCACTCAGCTCAATTTGAGCGCCTCCAAACGATATGTAGAAAAGAACAAATACTTAGGAGGGGATTATCGATCATCGTATATAATTATTAACGACAGGGACGCAACCCCACTAGGAATATTAAATGTTCCTTATTTTGATGACGATAGTTTAAATTATGGAGAGCTGAACGAGTTTCTTATTAGATTAAGCTATGCATATGTTATAATGATTTTAGTAGCTATACTGTTTGCATATTTTGTATCAAAATATATCACCAAATCCCTACAAACAATTCGCGATAGGATGAAGGGAACAAGTTTAGAAAAAAATAATCAAAAAATTGAATTAGAGGGTGCTAGTCTTGAAGTGTCTGCGCTAGTAGACTCTTATAATAGCATGATTGATGACTTAGAAGATAGTGCAAAAAAACTAGCTTCAAGCGAAAGAGAGCAAGCATGGCGAGAAATGGCTAAGCAAGTAGCTCATGAAATTAAAAACCCATTAACACCAATGCGATTAAGTGTTCAAAGTTTTCAGCAGAAATTTGACCCAGATGACCCAAAAATTCATAAAAAAGTAGAAGAATATTCAAAAACATTAATTCAGCAAATTGATACAATGAGTTCAATAGCATCTGCTTTTTCAAATTTCGCAAAAATGCCTGCACAAAAATTGGAACTTTTAAATATTGTGGAAGCTATTGAACTTACTTTAGAGATATTTCCTGATAGTGATATTAAATTTATCCCGCAAGGATCTAATATCTCAGTTAACTTTGATCGCTCCCAACTAATTAGAATCATTACAAACTTAGTAAAGAATGCCATTCAATCTATTCCTCCGAAGCGCACTCCTAAGATCAGTATTGTGGTTAGTAGCGATGATTTAGAGGTGATAATTGTGGTTAAAGACAATGGTAGTGGAGTTACGGACTCTATTGAAGGTAAAATTTTTGAACCAAGATTCACCACTAAAAGTAGTGGAATGGGACTGGGTCTTCCAATGATAAAAAATATTATAGAAACTTACAATGGGAGTATTTCCTTCTCATCAATTATTGGTGAGGGAAGTGAATTTACAATCAGGTTTCCTAAAAATAATTAATTATGAATTATAATAATATCATTAACGATTTTAGTTGTGGAATTACAACCATTACAATAAACAGGCCTTCAAAGCTAAATGCTTTAAACAGGGAAACTATTTATGAGTTAAACTTAGCTTTAAGGTCATTTGAAAGTGATTCTAACACAAAAGTTATAATCATTACTGGCAGCGGAGAAAAGGCTTTTGTTGCTGGAGCAGATATTAGTGAGTTTACCCATTTCGACTCACAAGAAGGGACCTCACTATCCAAGGAAGGCCAAGACCTATTATTTAATCTGGTCGAAAATCTTAATACACCAGTTATTGCGGCGATTAATGGATTTGCTCTAGGTGGTGGCTTAGAGCTGGCTCTATCCGCTCATTTTAGAGTCGCAAGTGAAAATGCACGCATGGGCCTGCCCGAAACATCTCTAGGGCTTATTCCTGGTTACGGAGGAACACAAAGACTTACACAGATCATAGGAAAGGGTCGTGCGCTAGAATTAATTATGACAGGGAGCATGATTGATGCTAGGAAAGCGCTTGATTTTGGACTCGTAAACTATGTGGTTCCTCA
>JAQWYU010000235.1 GCA_029253805.1 Flavobacteriaceae bacterium
ACCGTCAGAATTAAAAACATAGGCGTCATCATAGTAACAAGCTCTTTCGACACTACTAACATCATTAGACCACCATCCTGTATCGCCTTGATTTGGACCTACACCTAAAGAACTAACAACCCATGTCCCTTCAGGGCTGAAGTCATTGCCACTACCACTACCAATTGAAATATTATCAATAAACCAATTATCAGCATATTCCCCTGTAAATCTAAATGCTATTGCAGTTGTGGTATTTGGAAGTGTAAATGATCGAGTAGTTGGCGTTGTAGTAGCAGCGCCTTCTCTTAAAAGTGTCCATATTCCATTGGGCTGGGTTCCCGCATCTCCATTTGCAACATCATAATCTTCAGAAGTATAAACCCCATGAAAGTCATAATATTGAGAGCCGAAAGTTTGGAATTCATCATAGCTGAAGGTAACTTCACTAAGGGAAGTACAGTCAAGATGTAAAACAAACCAGTTGTCAACTCCTGTCCCTGTTGCAGTCTCATCATCATCGTGATATAATGTGTAGGCATTGCTACTTGGTGCAAGCCCAGGATTTAAGGACCACCCATTCCAAATATCACCATCATTTGTTTGGGCTCCATATGAATATTGATTCCAGTTTTCAACTATGGAACTGTTGTCTCCTCCAGCAACAATTCCGTTAAAATCTTGGAAGTAAGGAGCGTCCGCTTGTGATAAAGCCACTTGAGCAATTAATAAAAACAATGGTAAAAATGTAATTTTTTTCATAATGTAAAATTTATTTAATTATTGTATTATCTAAATTTAAACTTTTTATTAATCATTTTAGCTTTTGATTTGCAATTAAAACACAACATTTTATATTTTTTGAAATCATCATAAAAAAAATAAAATATTCAAAAAAAAATCTATTTGTTGTGGTGATGTATAGTAAAATTCGATCAATAATGGCTGTCAGATTTTTCTATCATTTTTCGTTTTTAGCCCTTTCTTAAAACACTTTGTCCCAGAACATCCTAGAATAACAACTATTATAATTGCAAATGGATATGTAAAAAACAGAAAAAGTTGGAAAAATAATTCAAGGGTGAAAAAACTAAAACTCTTTATTAACAATTCAATTTACGGTATAATAAACCTGAAAGATGTATATTCTTTGCAATCAATATATTTAAAAAATCCTGTTGGATATTCTCAGAAAGAAGATTTTGAAAATTTTCAATCAATACCAAATTGGAAAATAAGATTTGAAATTTTAGAAGTGTATAAAGGAGATAAATACGACGATACAGTAATCTCTGAAATATTTTTTGATGGAATAGATGTACATTAACACAAAAATTTGAAAAAGCTAAGAAACTAAAACCAATTATTTTGGACAACTAAACCATAGGCATATCTTCCTCTTTCAGTTCAGCTATTTCTAAACCTCTTAAGTAATTCACATATATTTATTATATTCGGTTAAATAAAATTTTTATATTATGAAAAAACTAATTTTAATTTTAACACTTTTTGCTTTCGCCTGTGGAGGTGATGACGACAACAACAATGACAGTTCAAGTTTTAGTCTTGTAGGAACTTGGGCTGGTACCGTTACTGATTCAGAAGACAATTCTGAAGGTCAAGTTGAACTTATGTTTAATTCTGAT
>JAQWYU010000236.1 GCA_029253805.1 Flavobacteriaceae bacterium
AAAGCTCTAAGAAAGCAAATTATGTCTATCCAGACTGATAGTACAGTCCTAGAGGCCCCAAAAAAATGGGCAACTTGTAATTCTTTTGCAATCTATAAGCTTCTTGCTTCTGATATTGAAATAGCCCAAATGAAACAAAATTACGAAGCTGGGGGATACGGATATGGCCATGCAAAACAAGCTTTATTTGAATTAATTTGTAATACATTTTCTGAACAAAGAAAGCGCTATGCCTACTACATGAACAACTTAGAAGAAATAGATCAAGCTCTCGAACTTGGAGCTAAGAGAGCAGCTATAACAGCAAACACTGTTTTAAAGCGTGTACGTAAAAAATTAGGATACTAAATAAATTAATTAAAATGATTAAATCAGGAAATCCTGCATTAAGCAAAAAAACATTTGACAATTTAAAGTCTAAAACCGGCGAAATAATGACACTTGATGGGGCCGTAAACAAAATAGCCATAAGTCTAGCTATTTTATTATTTGCAGCTTACTACACATACACCAACGCTCTTATGAGTTTCATAGGGGTTGGTTTTGGCGGCGGATTTATTGTTGCTCTAGTAACTATTTTCAAAAAAGAGTGGGCACCTATAACAGTTCCAATATATGCTATTTTGGAAGGATTAGCCCTTGGTTCATTTTCTAAATTATTTGCTGATATATTTGAGCCAGGAATAGTACCCCAAGCAATAAGCCTTACCTTAGGAATCTTAATTGCTCTGTTGTTTGCTTACAAGACAAAAATAATTAAGGCTACAGAAAATTTTAAATTAGGTTTGTTCGCAGCGACGGCAGGAATAGCAGTAGTCTATTTAATTAGTTTTTTAATTAGTTTTTTTGGAGGAACCGGTTTCCCAATCATGAACCCAGCAAATGCTTCCATGTTAAGTATTGGTTTTTCTCTTTTTGTAGTTGTTATTGCATCTCTTAATTTGGTTATGGACTTTGATTTTATAGAGAAAGGAGTAGAAAATAGTGCTCCAAAATATATGGAATGGTATAGTGCATTTGGATTACTGATAACCTTAATATGGCTGTACGTAGAAATATTAAGGTTGTTAGCAAAGCTTAGTTCTAGAAAGTAAGTTAGGTATAAAATCTAAAAACATCTTTTTTTTAATAAAAATTTTTTAAATTTGATTTATGAAGTTAAGTCAATACATAAGTGATTTATTATATCGATACGAGTGTGTTACAGTTCCAGACTTTGGAGCGTTTTTATCTAAACCCATCTCAGCAAGAATTGACAATGCTACAAGTAACTTTTATCCACCACAAAAACAGCTTTCATTTAATGTACAACTAAAGTCAAATGACGGACTTCTCACAAGTTATATTTCTGAAATAGAAAAAATTAGCTATGAGAAAGCAAACTATAAAATTCAAAAACAAGTTGTCCAACTTAAATCCCGTTTAAAAAAGGGAGAGACTATTGTTTTTAAACATATTGGTGAATTAACACCCTCTAAAAAAGGTATTATTTCATTTAGCCCTTCCAACCATTTGAATTATCTGTCTGACGCTTTTGGCTTGGTCTCCTTTGTATCTCCTAAGATTAGTAGAAAATCTTTTGTAAAAGACTCAAAACCAAATGACGCCATTAAACTGCCGTCTAGACGTGAAAGGTCAAGACAATTCATTAGATATGCCTCCATGGTAATTGTTTTTATGGGGCTAGGAGGTTCTATTTGGTCAAACTTACATCTTGCTGAAATTGAGAAAGAAAACATCCTTGCTCAAAGAGAAGCCAATATAACTTTAGAATCAAAAATTCAAGAAGCTACTTTCGTTATGGATCGTCCCCTTCCCGCTGTGACAATTAGTTTAAAAAAGAAATCAAATGAATTTCATATTGTAGCGGGTGCTTTTAGAGTTGAGGCTAACAGTAACAAAAAATTACAACAATTGAAAGAGCTGGGATACAATGCGCAATGCATTGGTGTAAATAGATATGGCTTACACCAAGTTGTGTATGAAAGTTTTGAAATACGGAAAGATGCAGAAAAAGCGCTTTCTAAAATCAGAAAAGTACACAACCGCTCTGCGTGGATGTTAGCTAAAAGCTTGCCTTAATAGGGTCTAATCCTCTGCACAGACTCGTGCTGAAACTCTTATAATCGATACATTTTACATTTTATAAATTTATGGAAACGAAAAACCCTCAAGCCTCCAAAACAGTTCTGACTGACACGGTTTTGCCTAGTGAGACAAATGCCATACATACTCTCTTTGGAGGAGAGTTACTTGCACGAATGGACCGTGCTGCCAGTATCGCTGCAAAACGACACTCCGGGCAGATAGTGGTAACGGCTTCGGTAAATCATGTAGCCTTTAAACACTCCGTTCCTTTGGGTAGTATTGTTACAATTGTAGCTAAGGTTTCACGTGCCTTTAAAAGTTCAATGGAAGTATATATCGATGTTTGGGTAGACAGTAAGGCCTCTAAGAAATCTGTAAAAGTCAACGAAGCTATTTTCACCTTTGTGGCTGTTGATGACGAAGGAAATCCTGTTTTAATTCCACAAATAATTCCTGAATCAGCACAAGAAATTCAACGTTTTAAAGGAGCGCTGAGGCGCAAACAACTGAGCTTAGTTTTAGCTGGAAAAATGAAAGCACAAGAGGCAACAGAGCTTAAAGCCCTTTTTACATAACTGGAGAGTGTTTTGAACGCAAAACTTACTTGACCAATGCCAAGCTTAAGTAAATTAATGCTCACCCAGCAGCCTTATTCTCATTTAAAAAAAACCAAAGGAAGTCCAGCATCAAACAATATAAGCCAGGTTTTTTCTATATTTTCTGTACGACTTTTATAATTTATAAATCCACTTTGAAGGATCTTGAATTGAGCTATCTTTAAATATTCCAAAACTCAAAATTGATTCACCTGAAGCTTTGTTTGTAAGAACCTCACCAATAGCTTGTTTTGTAATAACCTTATCCCCCTTTTTTACGTAAAATTTTGATAGATTTTTGTAAACAGTAATATAATTTCCATGTCGAATTAGGACCGTATTGTTTCCATTTTTAGGAGTCATAACCCCCTGTACAACACCTTCGAAAACAGCCCGAACTTGTCCAGAGCTACTGGTTGCTATACGGACTCCGTTGCTCTTAATCATTAAAGATGGATCAATCGGAGACCGGTTATTACCATAGTGCAATTTTACAACTCCATTAGCTACAGGCCATGGAAGCTTTCCTTTATTAGAAGTAAAATTTGCAGCTAATATTTTTTGTTCTGGTGTCAACGAAAAGACTTTAAGTTTAGAAGATTTTCCTGCTTTTCTATTAGATGCTGCGATAGCAGCTTGAATGATTTTACGAATTTCTTTATCAATCTTATTTGTCTCGCGTTGTTTTGTTATAATCTGAGCTGAATATTGAGATAAATTAGCTTTAACATCTTTCATAAGTAATTCTTGCTGTATCCGTTCCTGATCTAAGTTAAGCTTAGCAACTTTGTTCTCCTTAAGAAGTATTTGCTTTTCCTTTTTTTGCCTTGCAAGCTTAATATTAAGAGCTTGCACATTGGCTGTTTCATCCTTAATAAGCTCTGCCTGAAGCTGTTGATAGTCTGCATATTGCTTGATGTATTGTAAACGTTTATACGCTTGCTGAAAATTACTTGATGAAAGCAAAAACATAAGTTTACTCTGGTCAGATCTACTTTTATATGACTTAACAATCATATTTGCATAGTCATCTTTCAAAGACTTTAACTTCAGCCTTAATTTAGATATTTTAGTCTGGTTACTATTAATCTCTCGTGTTAAAAGATTTGCTTGTTGGTTGGTTATGCTAATTATATCTTGACGTTTTTGAATCTTGAAATTCAAATCTTCAACAATTGAAAAAATAGACTTTTGCTCCTTCTTTCCCTCAAATAAAAGTGAAGTAATCTGTTGTATTTCGCGCTGTAGTTCAGCACGACGCTGTTCTAATTCTCTCTGTTTCTTGCCTTGTGAAAATCCGCACAGATGAAGTGTTAATGTTAAAAAAAGAACTGGCAAAGAAAAACTTGAATTAATTAGTTTCATTTTAGTTCAATTGATTTATATCCCTTTGGAATCGAGAAAGGAAATCTTAAA
>JAQWYU010000237.1 GCA_029253805.1 Flavobacteriaceae bacterium
TCATCTCCAGGCGCAAAACGTTTTCCAGAACCCAAAAGAGCAGCGTCGTAATCTTTTATTGGAAGACCACCAAACCATTTAACTAATTCAAAATGGTAATAAGCTCTAAGAAAACGAACCTCAGCTATCATTTTATTTCTACCTTCAAAATCTGTTTTATCTTGAAATTCTAAGAAATAATTAGCTCTACTTATTCCAGAGAACATCCAGCTCCATACATCTCTTAAGTTGCTATTGACTGAAGTATGCCCCATGTCGTCTATTTGTTGAAAACCAACAACATCCGTCGCGCTTTCACCACCACACAATGTATTGTCTGATGCAATTTCGCCAAGCAACACATTAACATAAGAAGCTTGTAATAAATCATAAACTCCTACAAGTGCCATGTAATAATCATCTTCAGAATTAAAGTATCCTTGAGAATCAATATTATAATTATCGGTTTCGTCCAGATACTCGTCTGAACAAGAGTAAATCCCTGCAGCAACTAGCGCAAATACTAAAATTGCTGTTATTATATTTTTATTGTTTTTCATCATGTTTTATTTAAAATGAGATATTTAATCCTAATATATATTGTCTTACTGTTGGGTAGAAACCAGCATCAATACCTCCACCTAAAGCTTGTCCAGTAGTCGCTGCTGGATCAAAACCTTTGTATTCAGTAAATGTAAATGCGTTATTTACGGATGCATAAAGACGTAATTTAGACAATCCAAAATCTTCTAACGTTTCTGTAGGTAAACTATATCCTAACTGAATGTTTTGAATACGTACAAATGAGGCATCTTCAACATAAAAGTCAGAAAATAATTTATTAGTAGAGGCTCCAGTTGTAGCCCTAGGAACCGTATTACTTGTTCCTGGTCCTGTCCATCTATCTAAGTAATAATCTAAACGATTCACATTTGGTTGATCACGTTCATAATTTCGAACCATGTCTTTACCTACTTCAGCAAATGCATACATGCTAAGGTCAAAACTTTTATAGTTAACTGAAAAATTGAACCCCATATAGTAATCTGCCAAAGGCTTCCCAATAAAAGTTCTGTCATCTGAATTAATCTCTCCATCTCCATTAACATCAACATAGCGAATATCTCCGGGAACAGCTCCGTAACCTAAGCCCTCTTGAGAAGGGTGTGCGTCAACATCAGCCTGAGTTTGAAAAATTCCATCTGTTTGTAGTCCGTAGAAATAGCCTATTGGCTGGCCGTTTTCCATTCTTGATGGAGGTAAAGGCTGGCCTACTCCAAAAGAACCACCTGTAAGTGGGACTTCTGCGTTAACATCTATCACTGTTCCTTTGATTTTAGTAACATTGTAGCTTACATTGTACGATAAATCATCTGTAATATTATCACTGTAATTTATCAAAAATTCTAATCCCTCAGAACGAGTTGTTCCTGCGTTTACAGTTGGTGATCCTGATCCAGGTGCTGTAGTTCCTAAAATACCAGAAACTGGTAATCCAGGGATTAATAAATCTACTCTATCTTCTAAAAAGTAATCAGCAACAATTTCTAATTTGTTTCCAAAAAACTTAGCGTCTAAACCAATATCAAGTTTTTCAGCTGTTTCCCACTTCGCGGCAGCGTTAGCTATAGGTCCATTTGCAACACCATTTGTTAAAGCGCCATCAAAAACGTAAGTAGCTTCTCCACTAAGAGCAGATCTGTAAAGGTCATTTCCAACAAGGTTTCCTAAAGTTCCAAAACTTCCACGAAGTTTTAAGAAATCAATTACTTCATTGTCCTTCAAGAAATTTTCATCAGAAATTTTCCAACCTGCAGTAACAGATTTAAAATAATCAATTCTATTTTCTCTAGCAAATGCTGAAGAACCGTCTCTACGAATCATAGCAGACAATAGATACTTTCCTTTAAAGTCATATTGGAGTCTTCCAAAATATGAAAGTAAACGATTATCGTATATGTATGATCCATTCTCTTTAGCATCACTAGTCCCTGTAGTTAAAGCTATATCAGCAAACTCCCAAGAATTATTTGGAACATCAAATCCAGTAGCAAATAATCCATTTCCCCAATTTTTGATTACAGTTGTTCCAACTGTAGCTTCCATATTGTGTTTCTCAGCAAAAGATTTTTTGTAAGTAGCAAAAGTATCCCATGTATAAGAATCGAACTGACTTTTACTTTGGCTGACGGTGCTTCGGTCTGTATTAAAAACTTTTCCTGCACCATAATTAACTATTGGAGAAAATGATTTTGATTTATCACTATAGGTTTTGAAACCCATCCTAGATGTAACAGTTAAGTCATCTGTTAGTTTATATTCAAGTTGGAAATTACCTTC
>JAQWYU010000238.1 GCA_029253805.1 Flavobacteriaceae bacterium
CTTCTGATGCAACTGACCCTGCCACTCTTATTGGAGAATACTCCGGAACAAATGGACCAACTGACCCTGTCATAGCTTCATTGACCAATCCAACAGGGTGTTTAACAGTTGTTTTTACAAGTACAGGGGCTATTACTGATGCAGGTTGGTTAGCATTTATTTCTTGTGTAGATCCTCCGGCAGAATGTCAAGAAATAATTGCTCAATTAGACACCACGTCTCCAGGAGTTGATTCTGAGGATGTTATTTTAGTTTGCCCGGGTGAAGAAATCACTTTAAGTGGAAGCGGTCAATTTTCTGAGCCTGGTGGAGGAGTTGGTGCGGCCTATATTTGGGATATTGGTGATGGTACTTCAATTAGTGGACAGACGGTGACCTTTTCATTTGACGAGCCTGGTGTGTATATTGCTAATTTAAATATATGGGATACCAATACATCGGTTTTTCCAGAGGGTTGTAAAAATGACAATAGAATTAACCAGTATATTCAGGTTAGCACAACACCTACTTTTGAAGCTTCTGAAGACACTGTTAATCCAATTTGCTATGGTGATACTTCTACAATTACCCCTTTAGTTGTTCCAACTCCTTATATTAACGAATGTACAGTCCCTGAAAGTAATGTTACATTTTTACCAGATGGTAACGGTGCTGTATACCAAACTTGTATTGTAGTTGATTGTTTTGAGGAGGATCAAGTTTTAGAAGAACTTCTGCAACTTGAAAGTATTTGTTTAAATATTGAACATTCTTACTTAGGTGATTTAGATATAATAATTGAAAGTCCCAATGGACAACAGGCTTTTTTACATCAGTTTCCTTCTGGAAATGGAACCTACCTTGGGGCCCCAGAAGATGTTACTAATAACACAGACGAGGGTGTAGGTGCTGATTATTGTTTTTCAATGGACGCAGCAACTTTATTGGTAAATGGGCCTACCATACCTGCTGGAAACCCTCAAGGAAATTCTATTGAAGCAGGAAGTTATTTACCTGTGGATTCTTTTCTTCAACTTTTAGGAAGTCCTTTAAATGGTAATTGGTGTATTACAGTACAAGATAATTTAGCAATTGATAATGGGTATTTATTTTCATGGACTTTAAATTTTGATACTTCTATCGTTCCTACTTCTTTATCTTTTACACCTGAAATTATTTCTGGGTTTTGGGAGGGAGATGAACCTACAATAGATGAGGTTAATGGAGATGTCCTTACCGTTACGCCTGATTCTGATGGCCAATTTTGCTACACATACACTGCTTTGGATAATTTTGGCTGTGAATATTCTGATGAAATCTGTATCGAAGTCCTGCCAGAGCTTATCCATGATTTACCAAACGACTTGTTTATATGCGATCCAGTATCTTCTGATGCTATTTTTAATTTGTCTCCAAACGAAGCAACTGTATTAACTCCAAACCCCAACCCTGAAAACTTTGTGGTTACTTTTCATAATTCAGTTGAAGATGCTGAAAATGATACAGATCCTATTGCAAATCCGTCATCCTATATTGGATTAGACGAAGAGGTTGTCTTTCTTCGATTTGAATACCTTGATTCAAATTGTTTTGAAATAGAAACATTTCAACTTTTATTATTAGATGCTCCTGAAGTTTTTCCAACTAACGATTTGGTTTTATGTGATGATGTTAGTAACGATGAAGTTGAGTCTTTTGATCTTGAACAACAGACTGTCGAAGTATTGGGAACTCAATCTACGTCTGACTTTACAGTTACATACCACACTAACGGAGATGATGCTGATTTAGGAGTTAACAGTATTTCTAGTCCATATAATAATATTTCGAACCCTCAACCAATTTATATTCGTGTTCAAAGCCTAGTCGGCGCAGGTTGTTATGTTGCAACTAAAGACCCTGTTTTCAATTTAATTGTTACTAATCAAGCTGAAGCTACCACACCTGATAATCTTATTTTGTGTGACGCAACTTCAACAGGTGTCTTGGAAGCTAGTTTTGACTTAGATCAGCAAACGACTGCTATACTAGGCAGTCAAGATCCAGTTACTTTTGCAGTTACTTATCATTCAACACAGATTGATGCAGATTCAGGAGATTTACCCTTAACAAGTCCTTTATTATCATCGGCACAAACTATTTATGTTCGTGTTGAAGAAGCAGGTGTTCCCAACTGTTATGGTACAACTGAGTTTAATTTAATAGTCAATCCATTACCATCTACTATTGAGATGACTCCGCTATCTATTTGTGCTGACGATACAGATGGTTATGCCTCCTTCACATTAACAGATAAGGACACAGAGGCTTTGGACGGTCAAGTTGATTTAATCGTTAGCTACCACGAAAGTGAAGTTGATGCAGATTTAGGCACTAATGTTCTATCGAGTCCTTATACCAACACAACGCAAAATACTCAAACTATTTACATTCGCTTAGAGAACATAAATACACTATGTTTTAGCGTAATGCCATTAGAATTAGGAGTAGGACCATTACCTGTTCCAATTACGCCGCCTTTGCAGACGGTATGTGATG
>JAQWYU010000239.1 GCA_029253805.1 Flavobacteriaceae bacterium
CATCACAATAATTAATCACATTTTTTTTATAAAATATAAGTTTTTTATCAAGGGTAAAAAAATGTTTATCTTTACTTATTAAACTATTGCAAGTACATGATTAAAATTCAAATTACTATCTCCTTTTTAATGAGTTTATTTTTGGGGAATTCACAAATCCAAGAAATGGATAATACTGATGAAATTAAATCTATTTCATTAAAAAGTAATATTAGTAAATCCGGATTACCATTATTAAGTCTTAATGAACGTTTGTACTTAGAGTTTGATGTTTTAAACTCAAATGAAGATGATTATTATTATGTAATTGAACACTATAATTTTGATTGGACAAAGTCTAGACTAATGAAATCTGAGTTTTTAGAAGGACTGGATAACCTTAGAATATTTAATTACGAAAATTCCTTTAATACATACCAAATCTATTCAAATTACAAGCTTCAAATTCCTAACAAACAAACTCGCCTAAAAGTTTCTGGAAATTATATAATCAAAATACTTAATGAGTACAATGAAATCATTTTTAGCCGAAAATTTATGGTTTATGAAAATTTGGCTAACGTTAACCTTGAAATAAAACGTTCTAGAAATGTAAATGAAATAAGCAGTAAACAAACTGTAGATTTTGTTATTAAAACAAATGGTAATAATTTTCGTTTCAATAATCCTGCACAAACAGTTAATACTGTTATCCTTCAAAATAATAATTTAAAAACCGCAATTTCAGGATTAAAACCACAATATTCTTTGGGTAACGAACTAATTTATAAGTATAACATAGAAACAACTTTCTCAGGCGGAAATGAATATTTATATTTTGAAAATAAAGATGTTAGAGGAACAAATTTAGGGGTCCAATATACTGATCTTCAAGAAATCTATCATAGCTACTTGTATGTTGACATTAACCGATCTAAAACTAGATACACCTATAACCCCGATATAAATGGAGGTTATCAAGTGACGGTTCTTGATCGTGAAAACCCATCAGTTGAAGCTGACTACACTTTTGTTCATTTTTCTCTTAGACAGCCTGAACTACAAACAAAATCCATATATGTTTATGGAAGCTTCAACAACTTTGCTCTAAACATCCTAAACAAAATGAGTTATAATTCGAAAAGCAGTACTTATGAACTCACAATGAAACTGAAGCAAGGATTTTACAACTACAAATATGTAGTTGTAAATGACAAAAACGAATTGGATGAAGGGGGTATAAGTGGCAATTTTTATGAAACTGAAAACAACTATAAAGTTGTTGTTTACTACAGAGACTTAGGCGCGAGATTTGATAGAATTGTAGGACTTGGAGAAGGTACATCTACACAAATAAGCAATTAATTTTATCATTATTATGACAGAGCAAGTTACTAAAGGTATTAAAATTTCAGTGGAAACTAAGTTTGAAGGTACTTTTTACAAAAATGAACTTATTCGTTATGCTTTTAGCTATGAAATTTCCATTAAAAACTTAAGCGTGGATACCACCCAATTATTATCAAGAAAATGGACTATTCTAGATGCACTTAATGACAACGAAATAATTTATGGAGAAGGCGTTGTCGGAAAAACTCCTATTATTGAACCTGGTAAATTGCATAAGTACAAATCTGGTTGTGTGTTAAGTTCTCCCAATGGTGCTATGAAGGGGTTTTATATTATGAAAAATCATTCAACGTCAAGCCAGTTCAAAGTTAAAATCCCTCTGTTCAAATTAAGCGCAACGTATGCTCAAAATTAAACTCAACATAAGCTCTTGAATTTGAGTTTTAAATTGTAATTTTGAAGATCAATTATTAATAATAATTTACACATGGGAAAAGGTTTTTATAAAGTTCCAATCGCAATTAATGAACCTGTCAAATCTTATAAAAAAGGTTCAACAGAACGCAATGAAGTTTTATCAGCTTATAATAAAATGCTTCAACAAACTATTGACGTTCCAATGTACATAAATGGAGAAAATATTAGAACTGGAAATACCCAGACGATGCATCCTCCACACAATCATAAACACACACTTGGGACCTATCACGTAGCTAACAAAGAGCACGTAAAAACAGCTATTTCAACAGCTTTAGAAGCGCGTAAATCCTGGTCACAATTACCCTGGGAACAACGTGCCGGAATTTTCCTCAGAGCTGCTGAATTAATAGCAGGTCCGTTCCGTGCAAAAATAAATGCATCTACAATGATCGCACAGTCAAAAACCGTATTTCAGGCAGAAATCGATGCTGCTTGTGAGTTTGTTGACTTTTTAAGGTTCAATGTTCAATTCATGACGGATATATATAAAGACCAACCGGAGAGCACAAGTGCTGCATGGAATCGAATAGAGTATCGTCCTTTGGAAGGATTTACTTATGCTGTATCTCCTTTTAATTTCACATCCATTGCGGGAAATCTTCCAGCTTGTATGGCACTAATGGGAAATGTAGTTGTTTGGAAACCAAGTGATAGCCAGGTATATTCTGCTAAAGTTATTATGGACATTTTTAAAGAAGCTGGAATCCCACCTGGGGTCATTAATGTTGTTTTTGGAGATCCAGTAATGATTACGGATATAATTTTAGCAAGTCCTGATTTTTCAGGACTACACTTTACTGGATCTACACATATATTTAAAGATCTTTGGAAACAAATTGGAGATAATATACATAACTATAAAACGTATCCACGAATTGTTGGCGAAACTGGCGGTAAAGATTTTATTATAGCTCACCCCTCGGCGAATCCCGAACAAGTAGCTACTGGAATGTTACGAGGTGCATTTGAATTTCAAGGCCAAAAATGTAGTGCTGCCTCAAGAGCATACATCCCCCAAAGTCTTTGGTCCGAGATTAAATCATTTTTAATTAAAGAAATGAAAACTTTCAAAATAGGCTCTCCTGTTGATTTTAGTAACTTTATAACAGCGGTCATTCATGAGGGATCATTTGACAAACTTGCAGGTTTTATAGATCAGGCTAAAAAAGATTCTGATGCTAATATAATAGCTGGTGGTGGATATGATAAAAGCAAG
>JAQWYU010000240.1 GCA_029253805.1 Flavobacteriaceae bacterium
GTCTTGATGAGCCACAAGTAGCACATGAAATTAAGGGAATTGTAGGATGTGAGTTTTTTGTATGTGAAGACCATTCAAACAAGTCCCAAAAAGATAATGGCTATCAAGTTGTTTTTTTAGCTAAAACAAAAAGGGGATACCACAACTTAGTGAAGATGTCGTCTAAAGCTTACACTGAAGGTTTTTATTATTTACCAAGAATAGACAGGAGTATTGTAGAAAATTATAAAGAAGATCTTATTGTATTAACAGGTAATTTACACGGAGAAGTTCCTTCAAAAATACTAAATGTTGGTGAGCGTCAAGCTGAAGAAGCTCTTTTGTGGTGGAAAGAAAAATTCGGGTCTGATTTGTATGTTGAGATTATGCGTCATCAACAAGAGGATGAGGATCGAGTTAATCCAGTTTTAATTAGCATGGCCCAAAAACATGAAGTGAAATTAGTTGCCACTAATAACACTTATTATGTAAATCAAGAAGATGCAAACGCACATGACATTTTGCTATGCGTTAAGGATGGAGAAAAACAATCGACTCCCATAGGTCGTGGTCGTGGCTATCGTTACGGACTCCCCAACCAAGAATACTATTTCAAGTCATCTGATGAAATGAAATCTCTTTTTAGAGACATTCCTGAAGCAATCGTTAATATTCAGGAAGTAGTTGATAAAATTCAACCCTTTGAGTTATCCCGTGATGTTTTACTACCAAAATTTGATATACCAAACTCATTTGTTGACCCCTCTGATCTTGATGACAGTGGTAATAGGGGAGAGAATGCTTATTTAAGACATTTAACTTACAAAGGAGCAGAAAAAAGATATGGTGAGCTTACAAATGATATTAAAGAACGACTCGATTTTGAATTAAAAACAATTGAAAACACAGGCTACCCTGGATACTTTTTAATAGTTGAAGATTTTATTCGAGTAGCTCGATCTATGAATGTTTCAGTTGGCCCTGGCCGTGGATCAGCCGCAGGTTCAGTCGTCGCCTACTGTTTATGGATTACCAATATTGATCCCATTAAGTATGATTTACTTTTTGAGCGATTCTTAAATCCAGATCGTGTGAGTATGCCAGATATTGATATAGACTTTGATGACGAAGGTCGTGGACGTGTTATGAATTATGTGATAGATAAATACGGTTCGAGTCAAGTGGCTCAAATCATCACATACGGAACTATGGCAGCAAAGTCATCTATTCGTGATACTGCCAGGGTGTTAGATTTGCCGTTGGGGGATGCCGATCGAATAGCTAAGTTGATTCCTAACATGGCTAAGTTGAATAAAATATTTAATACTCCAGAAAAGGAATTAAAGGCTAAGTTTAGAGCCGAAGATATGGATTTAATTAATCAGTTACTCAATTTGTCTGAGGGTGATGACCTCGAGGCCGAGACGATTAATCAAGCTCAGGTTTTAGAAGGTTCTTTACGCAACACTGGGATTCATGCTTGTGGGGTAATAATTACTCCTAGCGACATTACAAATTACGTCCCAATAGCTACAGCTAAAGATTCAGATCTATATGTAACTCAATTTGATAATTCAGTTGTTGAAGATGCAGGTCTGTTAAAAATGGACTTCTTAGGACTGAAAACATTAACGCTTATTAAAGACACAGTAAAAATTGTAAAAGCAAAACATGGGGTAGAATTAGATCCAGAAAATTTCCCCCTTGATGATGAAAAAACTTATGAGTTATTTCAAAAAGGAGAAACGGTAGGGGTTTTTCAATACGAATCTGCAGGGATGCAAAAACATATGCGTGATTTAAAGCCTACTGTTTTTGCAGATTTAATAGCAATGAATGCGCTTTACAGACCAGGGCCCATAGAGTATATTCCTAGTTTTATTAGACGTAAACAGGGGGATGAAGACATCAGTTATGACCTCCCCGAAATGGAAGAGTATTTAAAGGAAACTTATGGAATTACTGTATACCAAGAGCAAGTAATGTTATTGTCTCAAAAACTGGCAGATTTCACTAAAGGCGAGGCTGATGTATTGCGTAAGGCGATGGGTAAAAAGCAAATTGCGGTACTCGATAAAATGAAACCAAAGTTTATCAATCAGGCTGCTGCAAAAGGAATGGCTGCAGATAAATTAGAAAAAATTTGGACTGATTGGGAAAAATTTGCAAGTTATGCATTTAACAAATCTCACTCCACCTGTTATGCTTGGATTGCATACCAAACAGCATACTTAAAGTCACATTATCCAGCAGAATACATGGCCTCAGTATTGTCAAATAACATGAACGACATAAAACAAGTTACTTTTTTTATGGAAGAGTGTAAGCGTATGAAGTTGAATGTTTTAGGACCTGACGTCAATGAGAGCTATTATAAGTTTTCTGTAAATCAAAATAATGCTATTCGTTTTGGAATGGGTGCAATAAAGGGCGTAGGTCATGGCGCTGTAAAAACTATAGTAGAGCAAAGAAAAAAAGAAGGATCTTTCAAATCTATTTTTGATTTAGCAAAAAGAATAGACCTTAGAGCTGCGAATAAAAAAGCTTTTGAGAATCTTGCCAATGCAGGCGGGTTTGATTGTTTCACTACTACTCATAGGGCTCAGTACTTTCAAGATGAAGGAGATGGGGTTACTTTTTTAGAAAAAACCATAAAATTTGCTCATAAGTTCCAAGAAAATAAAAATTCAGCACAGGTTAGTTTATTTGGAGAATCAAGTGATGTTCAAATTGATGAACCTATTATTCCACCCTGCGAATTGTGGGGTGCAATGGAAAAATTAGCTCGTGAGAAAGAAGTTGTAGGTATTTATATTTCTGGTCATCCCTTGGACGATTTTAAAATTGAAATGCAAAGTTTTTGTAATGGAGATATTTCTGTCTTTCGAGATTTACCAGAATTTTTAAATAAAGAGATTTCGTTTGGAGGCGTAGTGACAGATGTTCAACATCGTGTAAGTAAGCAAGGAAAAGGCTGGGCATTATTTACTATAGAAGATTATGTTAATAGCCATGAATTTCGAATTTTTGGAGAAGAATATTTAAAGTTCAAACATTTTTTGATGCATAATAACTTTGTATTTGTTCGTGTCCTAATTAAAGAAGGCTGGGCTCACCGTGATACGGGCGTTAAAGGTGAACCTCGTTTGCAGTTTAATAGTTTTCAGCTTTTACATGACATTATGGAGTCTTATGCAAAAAAATTATCTATACAATTAAATATTAAAGAAATATCAGAGGAAAAAGTCCAAAGTATTAAGGATCTTTTACTAATGCATTCTGGAAATCACACTTTAAAATTTGTTGTGTACGACGATGAAGAAGAACTGAAATTAGAAATGAAAAGTCGCCATCAAAAGATTAAAATATCTCAAGAATTGTTAGAGGAGTTAAAGTCCCAAGAAGTGTATTATAAGTTAAATTAAGGAAGCATAATTTTCAGTAATTCTAGCATAGGAAAAACAAATCGTTTAGGTTTAAGATTTCACTATTTTTAATTAATTTTACACAATAAATTAATTGCAGATAATAGCAATAATCATCCTTAAAAATAAAATATTATGGCAATAGAAATAACAGACTCAAATTTTGAAGAAACAGTATTAAAAAGTACTAAGCCAGTGTTGGTAGATTTTTGGGCAGCATGGTGTGGTCCTTGTCGAATGGTTGGTCCTATCATTGAAGAAATCAGTACAGAGTATGGGGATAGAGCTGTAGTAGGCAAGGTAGATGTAGATTCAAATCAAGAATTTGCAGCGAAATACGGAGTTCGAAATATACCTACTGTGTTGGTGTTTCAAAATGGTGAAGTAGTAGGTCGTCAAGTTGGAGTTTCACCAAAAAATGCATACACAGAAGCAATAGATGCTTTATTATAGCACATGCAAATGAAAGATTACAAAAAAGGTTTGTCTTATTGACAAACCTTTTTTAGTTTTAGGTCTATGGATATTAACAGCGAATTACAGCAAGCCTCTAGCTTTTTAGATTTTGATCTATTATCAAAGTCAATTGTTGAGGGATTTATATCAGGGATGCATAAAAGTCCATTTCATGGGTTTTCAGCTGAATTTGCTGAACATAAAATCTATAATAATGGTGAAAGTACTCGCCATATTGATTGGAAGTTGTTTGCCAAAACAGATAAACTTTATACCAAGCGATATGATGAAGAAACAAATCTGCGTTGTCATCTAATTATCGATAACAGCAGTTCAATGCACTATCCAAAAATTCACAAACAGGATGTTAATAATCTGACTAAAATTAGTTTTTCCTCCCTTGCAGCTGCTGCGTTTATGCAATTATTGAAAAAGCAACGCGATGCAGTTGGTTTAAGTGTTTATACAGATGAATTAGATTTCTATGCCCCTGAAAAAGGTGGTGAGCGGCATCGTCAAATGCTATTGAATTGTTTGAGTAATACAGCTACAAAATTATCTGAGCCAGTTGGAACAAAAACTTATGAGATTTTACATCAAATTGCAGAAAAACTTCATCGCCGATCCTTAATTTTCTTGTTTACCGACATGCTCCAGCCTGAGCGAGATTCAAAAAACTTATTTGAAGCCCTTCGTCATTTAAAACATAATAAACATGAATTGGTATTGTTTCATGTTTACGACAAGGCCACAGAATATAGTTTCAATTTTGATAACAGTCCTAGACGTTTTGTGGATATTGAAACAGGAGTAAATATAAACGCACATCCAGAATTAATAAAAGAAAGTTATGAGTCAGAAGTAGAGGTATATTTTAAGGACTTACGTATGATATGTGGCAAGTATAAGATTAATTATGTTGGAATTGATATTCAGCAAGGGTTTGATAAATTATTAACCACTTTTTTAGTAGAGCGTCAGAAATTTATTTAAATACGTATTTTGGAAAAAAATAAATCCAAAAACACTTGTGTTATGAAAAATGCAGTGTATATTTGCAACCGCATTAATGCAACGGTTTGGTAGTTCAGCTGGTTAGAATACCTGCCTGTCACGCAGGGGGTCGCGGGTTCGAGTCCCGTCCAGACCGCTAAGTATTTTTATAAAATACAATAGTATATAAGATGTTGTGTTGTGATA
>JAQWYU010000241.1 GCA_029253805.1 Flavobacteriaceae bacterium
AAAGGAATTTTGCCTCCAATAGTTAACCCAGCTGCGATTCCCATCATATTAGCTTCAGCGATTCCAATTTGAAAGAAACGTTCTGGATTTTCGTCAATAAATTGGTTCATTTTTAGAGACCCGATAAGATCCGCACACAGAGCTACAACATTAGGATTTGTTCTTCCAAGTTCTGCTAGACCCGCTCCAAAACCACTTCTTGTATCTTTTTTTTCTGTATATGTGTATGTTTTCATTTTTTTGGTTTTGAATTTAATAATCTCCTAAAGTTTCCGGATTCTGATTTAGAGCAATTTCTAATTGATCATCGTTAGGAGCTTTTCCATGCCAAGCGTGAGTATGCATCATAAAATCAACTCCGTTGCCCATCATAGTTTTTAATAATACACAAACAGGCTTGCCTTTTCCTGTAGCATCCTTAGCTAGTGCCATGCCATCAATAATACTGCTGATATCATTGCCATTTTCTATTTCTATAACTGTCCAGTCAAAAGCTTCAAACTTTTCTTTAATACTTCCCATTGCTAATACATCGTCAGTAGCTCCATCAATCTGTTTTCCGTTTAAATCTATAGTGGCTATAAGATTGTCTATGTTTTTGGCAGAAGCATACATAATAGCCTCCCAATTTTGTCCTTCTTGTAACTCCCCATCTCCGTGAAGTGTATAAATTAAGCTATTGTCATTATTTAATTTCTTTGATTCTGCAGCTCCTAAAGCAACTGAAAGTCCTTGACCTAATGATCCCGATGCTATTCTAACACCTGGAAGCCCTTCATGTGTAGTTGGGTGCCCTTGCAAACGAGAATCTAGAAGCCTGAAAGTATTTAGTTCTTCAACTAGGAAGTATCCTGAACGAGCTAAAACACTGTAAAAAACAGGTGAAATATGACCATTTGATAAGAAAAACAAATCTTCATTAACGCCATCCATGTTAAAATCATTAGTTCGGTTCATAATGTTTAAATACAGTACAACTAAGAATTCTGCACAACCTAAAGATCCACCCGGATGCCCTGAGTTTACCTTGTGAACCATTCGCAGTATGTCTCTGCGAACTTGGGTAGTTAAATCTTGTAATTTTTTATTTGACATTGACTAAGAATTAAGAATTAGAAAAGTGATTTTCAAATATAATTTTAATTTGATGTAGACAAAATTATTAAACTTTAATTTTTTACAATTTAACTAACAATTTTACAAAAAGAATCAAGGCGTAGAAAAAAGTGTGATTTCTTTTATATTTTTACATTTAATTTTGAACAAATTCATTATGAAATACTTTAGATTAAATGAATATAAGGCTATGATATACAGAATTTCACTTGTATATCTTATGTATTCATTTTCACGTTTTTTATTTTTTGTTTACAATTATTCTTTATTAGAAATAGATTCTCTTTTTGAGTATTTCAAATTGAGTTACCATGGTCTTGCATTTGATACCACTTCAATATTTTATCTAAATAGTTTGTTTGTGGTTTTATCAATTTTGCCATTTTGGGTAAATACTAATAAAACGTATCAAACATTTCTTTTTGGTATTTATTTTTTAACAAATCTGGTTGGTATTGCTTTTAATTTTGTTGACTTAATTTATTACAAATTTAACTACAATAGAA
>JAQWYU010000242.1 GCA_029253805.1 Flavobacteriaceae bacterium
CTAGACTCTGCGCCAAGTAATTCTAAAAACGTACCAAAAAATAAAAAAACCTACCAAATGGATTATGCCAACCGGTTTGAAGCTCTCAGAGAAACAGAACTGGACATCGACGAAGGAGCTGATATTGTAATGATCAAACCGGGGCTGCCATATTTAGATATTTTAAGAGAGGTTAAAAATGAATTCGATGTGCCTGTTGCAGCTTATCAAGTTAGTGGAGAGTATGCTATGATAAAAGCAGCAACTGAAAAGGGTTGGCTAGACCATGACCTAACAATGTTAGAAACTACAATCGCTTTCAAGCGTGCTGGTGCAGATATTATTGCTAGTTATTTCGCCAAAGACATTGTCAAGATCATATAACAACTTTCATTAAATCTTTTTGACTACCTTTATTTAACTAAATAATTGCTAATGAAAAAATTCACGTCACGTTTTGCTTTAGTTATCGCTATTTTGGTTGCAGCGCTATACGTTACCGATACCGACTATATTTTAAAAGCTATACAAACTATTTATCTGCAAGGTAATACAACAGCATCAATAGACGACTACACCTTTTTTGATAATCAAACAGTAAACACAAGTAAGTCTAAAGCTTGGCCTCTTCATAAAAATTACAACAAAATTTCCTCCACAAATAAATTGTCTGAACTACACAAGGCGCAAGGGACCGTTGCGTTTTTAATTATTAAAAATGATAGTATTTTGTTTGAGAAGTATTATGATGGATACGACGAAAATTCAAAAAGCAATTCATTCTCAATGGCTAAAAGCTACGTTAGTGGTTTACTTGGAAAGGCAATTATGGAAGGACACATTAAAGGATTAGATCAGCCAGTTGGCGATTTTTTCCCTCAATATAGTAGTGGTCTTTCTGCTAGGGTAACGGTTGGCGATCTAGCCTCTATGGCTTCTGGATCTAGCTGGGAAGAATCTTATTACTCTCCTTTTACAATAACAACCCGTGCTTATTTTGGAAAAGAGTTAGAAAAAACTATTCTTGGACTTACAACCGTAGCCAGTCCAGGAGTATCTTTTAAATACGCAAGTGGAGACACTCAGTTGCTCGCTATGGTTATTGAAAAAGCAACAGGAAAAAAAATATATGACTATCTTTCTGAAAGTTTTTGGATTCCCTTAGAAAGTGAGAATGAAGCTCTTTGGCAAATAGATAGTCATGAAAACGATATGGTAAAAGCTTACTGTTGTATTGCTACTAATGCAAAAGATTTTGCTCGTTTTGGAAGACTCTATAAGGATTATGGAAAATGGAACGGGAAACAAATTTTAGACTCAGCTTTTGTAGCTAAATCTATTCAACCCCGTTTCAAAGAAAGTCCCAAATATGGATATGGTTGGTGGCTTAGAAAAACAGAGGATAAATCATTTTTTATGATGGAGGGTCATTTAGGACAATTTGTGGTAGTTGAGCCAAGAGATAATATAATGGTAGTTCGACTTGGACAAGCAAAAGAATACTTTGGAACCGACCCTTACAACGGGGATATTACCACCTATATTGAGGAAGCCTATAAAATGGTAGAGGGTCCATTCAAATAGTAATAATGCTTTAAATATATTAATTAGGTTATTTAAACCATTACTTCCCACAATAAAAACAATATTTTCAAAGACATCTCATTTATATTGTAACAACAATAAAAAATATATCGATTACTTTTAAAGCATGAAAATGTCACCAATTCTTAGTGTTAAAGATCTTAAAATCGCTTTCAAATCTTTAAATTGTTCCAAAGAAGTGGTTCACGGGATAACATACAATTTATATCAAGATGAAATCCTTGGATTCGTAGGTGAATCTGGAAGTGGAAAGTCTGTCACTTCGCTTGCAGTTATGGGGCTATTATCCTTTACCAAAGGGGTGTCCGTTGAAGGAGAAATTTTATTCAACAATGAAAATATAATTAACTATTCTCAAAATAAGCTAGAAAAAATTCGTGGCAGAAAGATAGCTATGATATTTCAAGAGCCTATGAGCGCTCTAAACCCGTCTATTCGCTGTGGCAAACAAGTTGAAGAGATTTTGCTTCATCACGTTAATATCACACCAAAAGAAGCGCAGAAAGAAGTAATTCGTTTATTTAATGCAGTTAAAATTCCGGATGCTATAAATACATTCAATAAATATCCTCATGAGATTTCAGGAGGACAACAACAGCGGGTAATGATTGCAATGGCTATTGCTTGCAAACCGAAAATTCTGATCGCTGATGAGCCAACAACGGCCTTAGACGTCACTGTTCAAAAAGAAATTATTTCATTACTGAAAACACTTCAAAAAGAGTTTAAAATGAGTGTAATTTTTATAAGCCATGATTTGGCTTTAGTTTCTGAAATTGCTGATCGAGTCTTGGTAATGTACAAAGGAAATATTGTAGAAAAAGGGACTATAAAATCCGTATTTAAAGATCCTGAAGAAGAATACACAAGAGCGCTTATTGGCACACGACCTACACTTGATGGTCGATTAAAAAAACTCCCAACAATTAGTGACTTTTTATCGGGTAGAATTCCCAAGTTAGTTGTTTCAAAGACTGATAGAGAACAAAAACATAAAAAAATTTATAGCGGCGTCCCATTACTTGAGGTGATCGATCTTGAAAAAACATACTATTCTAAAGCCTCTTTCTTTGGAACAAAAACAGCCCTTAAGGCTGTGGATAAAGTTAGTTTCAAAGTGTATTCAGGAGAAACACTTGGGCTGGTTGGTGAGTCTGGCTGTGGTAAATCTACGCTTGGAAAAGCTATTTTGCAACTGGACAAAGCTTCTGCGGGTTCGATAAAATATAAAGGGAATGATATAACAAATCTTACTAAAGCTGCATTACGAACTTTACGAAAAGAGATACAAATTATTTTCCAAGATCCCTATGCCTCGCTAAATCCTCGACTCACAATTGGAAAAGCAATTATGGAACCCATGAAAGTGCATGATTTATTTAATTCTGATGAGGAACGAAAAGCGAGTGCTATTGAAATTTTAGAGAAAGTCGGACTAGAAGCAGCTCATTTTGATCGCTATCCTCATGAGTTTTCGGGTGGACAACGGCAACGAATAGGTATTGCTAGAACCATTGCTGTTCACCCAAAGTTGATTATCTGTGACGAATCGGTATCTGCATTAGATGTCTCTGTACAAGCACAGGTGCTAAATTTATTGAACGACCTTAAAGACTCCTACGGGTTTACATATATTTTTATATCCCATGATTTGTTAGTGGTAAAGTTTATGTCTGATCAACTAATGGTCATGAACAAAGGCAAAATAGAGGAAATTGGAGAGGCTGATTCTATTTATGAATCGCCAAAAAAAGATTATACAAAAGAATTAATAAAAGCAATCCCTAAAGGAGTTTAAAACATCTAATAAGCCTAAGAAATTGTAACGATTAAATATCCATTTCCGGTACATCTCCATCAACAATAAGATGGCCTTCAGTAGCCTTTTGAATGGTTTCTACAGTTACCCCAGGTGCACGCTCTAAAAGCTTGAAGCCATCTGTAGATACTTCCAGAACTGCTAAATTAGTAACCACTTTTTTAACACAACCAACACCTGTGAGTGGAAGAGCGCAACGTTTAAGAAGTTTAGACTCTCCTTTTT
>JAQWYU010000243.1 GCA_029253805.1 Flavobacteriaceae bacterium
CGGTTTCGACTGCTTCTCAAGGAATAAAATCAGAAGTTATTGAAGTTAGAGGTATTGATGAATTAAAGTCTTTAGATCCAAATCTTGTTAAAGGTAAAATTGTTTTTTTTAATCGTCCCATGCAAGCCGATTTAATTCACACCTTTGAAGCTTACGGGGGCTGTGTTGATCAACGTTACAACGGTGCGGAAGAAGCTGGCAAGTTAGGTGCTACGGCTACTATTGTTCGATCAATGAATTTAAGATTAGACGATTTGCCACATACAGGCGCTATGTCATACGGAAAAACTCCTGTATCAAATCGAATACCATCTTCTGCTATCAGTACAAATGATGCAGAAAAGTTGAGTAAGATGTTAAAGATTGATCCTAGTATTAAATTGTTTTTAAAGCAAAACTGTCGCCAACTAAATGATGTTTTGTCGTACAATGTGATTGGAGAGATTAAAGGTTCTGAGTTTCCTAACGAGATCATAACAGTCGGAGGACATTTAGATTCTTGGGATTTAGGAGATGGTTCCCATGATGACGGTGCAGGTTGTGTTCAATCAATGGATGTGTTAAGATTGCTCCAAAGTTCTGGGATTGAACCAAAACGGACTATTAGAGTCGTTTTATTTATGAACGAAGAAAATGGATTGAGAGGAGGAAAAGCATATGCCAAGCAAGCTAAACTAAATGGTGAGAATCATATTTTTGCGCTTGAGAGCGACTCAGGCGGGTTTACCCCTCGAGGTTTTACTTTTGATGGTCCTGATTACAAAATTAATCAAATTCTTAATTGGAAGCCCTTGTTTAAACCCTATCTAATTCATTATTTCGAGAAGGGTGGGAGTGGTGCTGATATAGGGCCTTTGAAGAAAAGTACAAATGTATTAGCAGGACTTCGTCCAGACTCCCAGCGTTATTTTGATCACCATCATGCGGCAAATGACACCTTTGAAGCAGTTAATAAACGCGAGTTAGAACTTGGTGCAGCTACAATGACCTCTCTAGTTTATCTGGTTGACAAATATGGGTTTAAGGCTATTACTCCTTCTACTAAATTAAAAGATTAAGTTATTTATTTCACAAGTTGAAAGATGTACCCAAATGATATATTTCTTTGAAAAAATAGAAAATCTTGAGATGCTGAGTCCGCATTTGATGTCGTTGTCCGTATGTCAGACATGTTAATATACCCTGTTTTAATTTCCGCTTGTATAAAGAAACGATCAAATAAAGTTAAGTTAATTCCACCTTTTAAAGAAACTCCAAATCCGGAGAAATGAAAATCATCATAACGTTCTTTTGATAATAAAGTTGAGTTTGTTTTTGGGTATAAAACTCCTGTACCGATGGATTCTAAAATATTGAGTTGAACTTTTTTTGAGTCCCATTTAAAAAATTTACCTAAATTATCGACTCTAGAAATTTCAATATTAATATAGTTTAAACCATCGGTGTGTTCAAATTGTAAAAAATCTTCACTAATCATCAATTGCTCATTGTCATAAATGCCATTAAACTGTGTAAAAGAGTTTTGAAGATCGATGTAGCCGTCAATGGTTGCTAATTGGTTTCTAACCATAACATATTTCATATGATCAACGCCCAAGGACAGGTTCCAGTTGTCATGAAAATAATATCCAACACGCGCCACTGTTTGTGGAATAGTCATATTTCCTGGGTTTAAATAAACACTCGGATCCCACCTCGTTTGACGATCTTTTGCTGCCACATCAAACAAAGTGAAGTTATAATTATCTCCTTTAAATCTTATATCTGAATAACTGTACTGTGCTTTGTTCCATCCCCAATAAAAATAAAACTTGCCTTTTTTCTGAGTTTTAAATCTATTCTCAATTAGTGTCGTTCCAATTTGCTTTTCCTGGGAATAACAATTGGTTGTACACGCAATTAAAATATAGATAATTACAGCTTTGTACATAAATTTACAGAGAGTTAACAGTAAGTCTTATTGCTGTAAGATTAGTAAGCAGTTTTTCTAAATGGTCCAGCTGCAGCATATTAGCACCATCACTTTTGGCCTTAGAAGGATCAAAATGAGTTTCAATAAATAAACCATCCACATTATTAACAACACCTGCTCTGGCAATAGTTTCAATCATATCGGGACGTCCTCCAGTAACTCCACTAGAATGATTAGGTTGTTGAAGTGAATGGGTTACATCTAAAACAGTTGGTGCAAACTCCCTCATTGTTGGAATTCCACGAAAATCAACAATCATATCTTTGTATCCAAACATAGTTCCACGATCAGTAATCCATACGTTTGAGTTCCCGGTATCTTTCGCCTTTTGAACGGCATGTTTCATTGCTTCAGGGCTCATGAATTGTCCTTTTTTTAAGTTAATGACTTTTCCGGTATTGGCAGCCGCCACTACCAAATCAGTTTGACGCACCAAAAAAGCAGGAATTTGAAGTACATCTACATATTGTGCTGCCTTACTAGCATCGGATACTTCATGTATGTCTGTAACTGTTGGAATATTAAAGGTTTCAGAAACTTTTCTTAGAATCTTAAGTGCTTTTTCATCTCCTATGCCGGTAAAACTATCAATTCTGCTACGATTAGCTTTCTTAAAACTTCCTTTGAATACATAAGGGATTTTTAATTTCTCAGTGATTGTACATATTTTTTCAGCAATCTGAAGAGCCATAGTTTCTCCTTCAACAGCACAAGGGCCTGCGAGTAAGAAAAAATTACCTGAGTCCAAATATTTTAATTTTGGAATATCTTTAAGATTCATATCGTAAATTTAAGCTACAAATATAATCAAAATTAAAAGGTGTTATAAAATTAATAAGCTGCATTAAAGTCAGAAAATTAAATGTAACTTTGCACGCTTAAAACAAGGCACTTATGGCTAATGTAAAAAACATCGCAATTATTGCACACGTCGATCACGGAAAAACAACTTTGGTAGATAAAATCATGTATCACTGTCAACTTTTTCGTGAAAACCAGAACACAGGGGATTTAATCTTAGACAACAATGATCTTGAGCGCGAAAGAGGAATTACGATCACTGCAAAAAATGTTTCTGTGATTTATAAAGACACTAAAATAAATATTATTG
>JAQWYU010000244.1 GCA_029253805.1 Flavobacteriaceae bacterium
GAATACTTAGAATACAATGAAGGCACAAAAATAATAACTAATTCAACTTACTTTGAAGGGTCCCTTAGCTACAAAAAAACAATTAATAAAAAACACGAAGTTTCGGGGATGTTAATTGGGATACTAAGAGAACTTAAATACGCTAACGCAGGTAATTTACAAAGCTCTCTGCCTTACAGAAATATTGGACTTTCTGGAAGATTTACATACGGCTATGATGACAGATACTTCTCGGAGTTTAACTTTGGTTACAACGGATCAGAACGGTTTGCTAAATCAGAAAGGTTTGGGTTTTTTCCGTCTTTTGGGTTCGGATGGTACGTGTCTAACGAAGATTTTATGGAACCTATTTCAAATGCAATTACCAAATTAAAATTTAAGGGCACATATGGTCTTGTTGGAAATGATCAAATTGGAAGTGCTGACGATAGATTTTTCTATATTTCTCAAGTCAATCTAAACAACGGAGGTATGGGTTCTAGTTTTGGTCAAGAATTTGGCACTTACATCAACGGAGTTAGCATCGACCGTTATGCAAATGACCAAATTACTTGGGAAAAAGCAAAAATGTTAAACTTGGGTATTGAACTTGGTTTGTTTGGGGTCGTTGATATTCAAGCAGATTACTTTACAGAATATCGATCTAATATTTTGATGGACAGGGCTCAAATTCCTGCATCAATGGGTCTTCAAGCACCCCTAAGAGCCAATGTAGGTGAGGCTTCTTCAAAAGGATTCGAATTTACAATAGATTATAAAGATAGTTTTAGTGATGACTTGTTTGTTTCTGCAAGAGCTAATTTTTCTTTTGCAACAAGTAAATACGAAGTTTATGAGGAATTAGATTATAGAAATGCAGGATTACCGTGGCGATCTAGGATTGGGTTAAATTTGTCTCAGCCTTTTGGCTACATAGCTGAGCGTTTGTTTATTGATCAAGCTGATATTGCGAATTCTCCTCTTCAAACATTTGGTGACTATATGGCGGGAGATATAAAATATAAGGATATCAATAATGACGGGGTGATAGATATTAATGATGAAGTTGCTATAGGCTACCCAACAACGCCAGAAGTAATTTACGGTTTTGGTATTTCTAGCTCTTATAAAAATTTTGACTTATCATTCTTTTTTCAAGGTTCTTTAAATTCTTCTTTTTTTATTGATGCTTATAATACCTCGCCGTTTATAGATACAAGCGGTAGCGCTATTGGGAATAATGCACTATTGACCGCTTGGGCTAACGATCATTGGTCCGAAAATGATAGAAACCTGTATGCTGCGTGGCCAAGACTTTCTGACCAGTTAATTGACAACAATAACAGAAACAGTACATGGTGGTTACGTGACGGTTCTTTTCTAAGACTAAAATCTGTTGAATTTGGATATTCAATTCCCGACAGCTTAGCTTCCAGAGTGAATCTATCATCTGCGAGAGTTTACATTACTGGTTCAAACTTACTGACATTTAGTAAATTTAAATTGTGGGATGTAGAAATGGGTGGCAATGGATTAGGATACCCAATTCAACAAGGCGCTAACATTGGAGTAAATTTGAATTTTTAAAAATTTATTATGAGAAAATATCTGAAAATAGCTCTTTTAACTTTAACTTTTACGTCCTGTGAACAGGATTATCTTGATGTTGTGCCAGATAATATTGCAACTATTGATTTAGCATTTAATACGCGATCTACAGCTGAAAACTTTCTTTCTACATGTTACTCATACATTCCAGAACATGCACATGTAGAGCAAAACTTTTCCTTGTTAGCAGGAGATGAAGTTTGGTATTACGCTGAAAACGACTTTTATATGAATAACGAAACAAGCTTTCGTGTTGCAAAGGGAATGCAAAACTCTTCAAGCCCCTATTTGAACTATTGGGAAGGTGGTAGAGGTGCGCCTCATAGTTTATTTAATGCTCTAAGAGACTGTAATATATTTTTAGAAAATTTAGTCGAGGTGCCAGGACTTGAAGAAGATGAACGTGTTCGCTGGTTAGATGAAGTGAAAATTTTAAAAGCCTTTTATCACTTTTGGCTTAT
>JAQWYU010000245.1 GCA_029253805.1 Flavobacteriaceae bacterium
GGAAAAACAACCTTGACACTGCATGCTATAGCTGAAACACAAAAATCAGGTGGTATTGCAGCATTTATTGATGCAGAGCATGCATTTGATCGTTTTTATGCTCAAAACTTAGGGGTAGACATTGATAACCTTATTATTTCTCAGCCTGATAATGGAGAACAAGCCTTAGAAATTGCAGATAATTTAGTAAGGTCTGGCGCGATTGATATGGTGGTGATTGATTCAGTAGCGGCATTGACTCCAAAAAGTGAAATTGAAGGAGAAATGGGAGATTCTAAAATGGGTCTACATGCTCGATTAATGTCACAAGCACTTAGAAAACTTACGGGCTCAATCAGCAAAACTAATTGTACAATGATTTTTATTAATCAACTGCGTGAAAAAATTGGTGTAATGTTCGGAAATCCTGAAACAACCACAGGCGGTAATGCATTGAAGTTTTATGCTTCAGTTCGTTTAGATATACGTAGATCAACACAGATAAAGGATAGTGATGGTAACGTTTTGGGTAATAAAACACGTGTCAAAGTCGTTAAAAATAAAGTAGCACCCCCTTTTAAATTGGCAGAATTTGATATAATGTATGGCCAAGGTGTTTCAAAAGTGGGAGAGGTTTTAGACGTAGCTGTTGAACATGAAATTGTTAAAAAAAGTGGTTCATGGTTTAGCTACTCTGACACTAAGCTTGGTCAAGGCCGAGATGCTGTGAAACAAATGATTAAGGATAATCCAGAACTTATGGATGAGCTTGAAGAAAAAATTAAAATAGTTCTAAGTGAATCTTAATTTTAAGACCCGATATTCATCGAGTTTTTTTATGCCTATAATCGTCTATCAAAGAATTTGAGATTAAATCATATACCTTTGAGCTAAGCGCTGAGGTATCTTCAATAGTTAAGTCATTTGTTGTGATTGCGGGAAACACCTTTACGCGCATCTTGCCAGGGCCGCCGCTAAAAAAAGTGAAAGACAGTCGTTTTTTATTATCAAAAAAGGTCATCGGAACTAGTGGTATTTTATGATTAATGGCAAGCCGAAAAGCCCCTGCTTTAAATCTGTCCAAAACAACAGATTCTTTCGGGACTCCTCCTTCTGGAAATATGCAAATACTAGCCCCTTCTTTGATCCGTTTTTGAGCTCTGATGAAAACAGCTTGACGACTTTTAGCGCTATTTCTATCAACTAAAATACTTGTTCGTTTATAAAAAAAACCGAAAATAGGTATTTTAACTAACTCTTTTTTACCGATAAACACAAAAGGGTTGTCTTTAACGGCAACTAGCATCAGCATGATATCTGTCATTGAGGTGTGGTTTGCAACAAACACATAGCTTTGCCCTTTAACTAATGACTCCGATCTTTTAACGCTCCAGTAGCACCCCATTCCAATTAGAGTAAATTTTGCCCATATTCGCGCAAGTTTAAAAAAATGAGGGTACCATCTTTCTTTTAAAACTGAAATAAAGAAAAAAGGAAACATTAAAATAATGGGTGTAGCAACTAAAGTATAAAACCAAATTCTATAAAAAATCCAAAAAGGGTATTTAATAATTTTCATCGGATTCAAAACTACTAAAAAAATTGAGCTATTAAGTCAAAAAAAGTACCTTTGCTTATATACTTGATAAATAAAAGATAAAATGGCTAGAATTTTGACTGGCGTGCAAAGCACTGGAACCCCGCACTTAGGAAATATTTTAGGTGCCATTATCCCAGCAATTGAAATGAGTAACGATCCAGAGAATGAGTCTTATTTATTTATTGCTGACATGCATTCATTAACACAGATTAAAAATTCTGATAAGCTTAGTCAAAACACTTATGCTACTGCCGCCACATGGCTTGCTTTTGGCTTAAATATTGAACACACTGTGTTTTATAAACAAAGTAGTATTCCGCAAGTTACTGAGCTTTCTTGGTACTTAAGCTGTTTTTTTCCGTTCTCAAGATTAGAATTAGCACATAGTTTCAAAGATAAATCAGACCGTCTTGAAGATGTTAATGGCGGTCTGTTTACGTATCCAATGTTAATGGCTGCAGATATTTTATTGTACGACGCTAATATTATCCCAGTTGGGAAAGACCAACTTCAGCATATAGAAATGACTCGAGATGTGGTTTCAAGAGTACATGCAAAAGTAGGAGATGTATTTGTAATTCCAGAAGGAAAAATTCAGAAGGAAAACATGTTAATCTCAGGAACTGACGGACAAAAAATGAGTAAAAGCAAAGGCAATGTTATTGATATTTTCCAATCAGACAAAGCTCTAAGAAAGCAAATTATGTGTATACAGACAGACAGTACAGCTCTGGAAGCCCCTAAAAAATGGTCAAATTGTAATTCTTTTGCAATCTTTAAGCTTCTAGCGTCTGATTCTGAAATCGAGCAAATGAAAAAAAATTATGAAGCTGGCGGATACGGATATGGCCATGCCAAGCAGGCTTTATTTGAACTAATTTGTAATAAATTCTCGGAGCAAAGAAAGCGTTACGCCTACTATATGGATAACTTAGAAGAAATAGATCAAGCTCTCGAACTTGGAGCTAAGAGAGCAGCTATAACAGCAAACACTGTTTTAAAGCGTGTTCGTAAAAAGTTAGGATATTAAATAAAATAATTAAAATGATTAAATCAGGAAATCCTGCATTAAGCAAAAAAACATTTGACAATTTAAAGTCTAAAACCGGCGAAATAATGACACTTGATG
>JAQWYU010000246.1 GCA_029253805.1 Flavobacteriaceae bacterium
AATAGTCTAAAAGGAATTTTAGAACTAAATACAAAAATCCCGTTTTCACGAGATTGCCATACAAATATACAAAATATTTATGTTACAAAGCTTTTTGTCTTAAATTGAGAATCTAACTAAAATTTAATTTAGCTCTGAATAAATACAGATTTCGCAACTAATATGAATCTAAAAAAATTAAAAATACTAATACTGTCAGCTTTAATTTTCATAGGATGCTCAAAGGCTAACAACTATGATGAGTCATGCAATTTTCTGGCAAACACTAACGTCGCTACACCTATAAACCTCAGTCTTTCTCAGTACAATCAACTAACTTTTCCAAGTAATCCTGTCTACGTCCCTAATGTTGGAAATGGAGGGATCATAGTTAACAACACTGGCACTGGATATGTGGCGTTTGATGCTGCAGACCCTAATCATATTTACAACAGCTGCTCTGTATTGTCCATTAATGGAATAGAAGGTTTATGCGGTTGTGACGACAATAATAAATATAGCTTATTCACAGGACAGCCTTTAGAAAATCCTGAGCTTCGCTGTAGCCTCAAACCATACTTTGTAGAAATTAATGGGAATAGCCTTTTTATTTCAAATTAAAAAAAAGCGTACCTGAGTACGCTTTACTAAACTAGCATTTTAATTTTTAAAATTTCAAAGTTAATCCAACCAAAAAGTTACGAGTGGCTTGTGGATAGTATCCGGCCCCTTCAATAGTCGTTAATTGACCTGGTACTGACCAGTCGTCGTCATACGTATAATAGTAGCCGTTGGATACATATTCTTTATCAAAGATATTATTTACTAATGCTGAGACCACAACAGAACTAAAAACTGATTTCGGACTCCATTGGTAATTGACATTTAAATCATTTACAAAATACGCATCTAATTTTGAGGTCTCAGTATCGGTGTTCCCCATGTATTGATCTCCAACATATTTGGTAAGTAAACTTGCACTTAAATTCTCTCTAGGGCTATATATAAAAGCATTTGAAGCAACTACATCGGGGGAAAAAGAAATATTTGTGGTTCCAAAATCTTTTAGAACTCCGTCGACTTGAGAATAGGTTTGCTTATTCTTATTTGAACTCAGCGTAAGCACAGGCTGTACTGTAAACGCATCTGATAGCGAAAAAGTAGATTCTATTTCAAATCCTATTCTATAACTGTCTCCACTATTGGTTCGTATTGGAGTCCCGACATCATCCAAAGCACCTGTTAAGATTAACTGTTCATTATATTGCATATAATAAGAGTTGATATTTAACATGACTGCTTGATTATTATAACGCCATCCTATTTCAAAATCATTTAGTTGCTCTGGCTTTACATCTGGATTGCTTTCAAAATCAGAACGGCTTGGTTCTCTATTAGCTCTTGCATACGAAGCATAAATACTTGAGCTTGACGCTAATTGATAAGACACTCCAACTTTTGGATTAAAAAAACTATATGATTCATTGATCCTCATATTAACTAAATCAGAAGTAAGACCCGAAGTTTTGTAACCAACATTTCTAAGTTGTAAATCTCCAAAAAAATCAATTTCAGAATTTAATGCATAGGTGGCTTTTGCAAAAGCGCTAAAATCTGTTTTCTTTCCATTTCCAAAATAATACCGATCTCTAATTGAAGATTCTGACGCAAATTGTCTTGCCCAAATTACTTCGCCAAAATGATCGCCGTCATAATTGCTATAAGACCCACCGAATACAAGGTCAAGATCTGATTCACTGTAGTTCACAGTTGCATTAATAACATAAAAGTCGTTGTCAAGCCAACGTCTTCGAATCAAATCTGTTGTTGAGCTTCCATCCGCGGAACCTACTATTCCTCCATAAGTGCTAACAGCGTCGTCTTCTCTATACTGCTCATAATAGCCTCGACCAAATGTGTAGTTCAGCCCTAAATTAGTAGACCAGTTTTGATTTATTTTTTGATTCCAATGAAGCTGATAATGGTCCTGTTTATAGTTGTCAATTTCATTTTCATAAGTGTAAGGGTTTTGACGACGGTCTTCCTCTAATTGCTGTTTTGTCAATCCTTCCCAAGACTGATATGTTTTTTCATGACCACCAAAAGCCAATGCCTTGATTAGCGTTCCGTTATTGTTATAAGTTCCTTGTAAAAAATACGATTTAAGATCGGAGAAAGCACGATCTACATAACCATCAGAATTTATTTTTGACAAACGTCCTGAGACCTCAAAAACATCATTGATCTTTCCTGTACTAAACTTAACGGAGTGTTTTTTAGTGTTGTAGCTTCCAAAGGAATTTGAAATTTCAGCAGTGGAAGTTTCAGACGAAGCATCTGTCAAGATATTAATACTTGCTCCAAAAGCTCCCGAGCCATTGGTGGACGTACCAACTCCTCTTTGGAGCTGTAAACTTTCAACTGATGAGGAAAAGTCAGGCATATTTACCCAAAAAGCCCCCAAGGACTCCGCATCTGTAAATGGGATTCCATTAATTGTAACATTAGTAGAAAGAGGGCTTACACCACGAACTCTAATACCGGTGTAAC
>JAQWYU010000247.1 GCA_029253805.1 Flavobacteriaceae bacterium
TCGTAGTTTGCAGGCTTTAAAAATCTATAATTAAGGGTATCACCTTCATGAACGAAAATCGCATCTTCATATAATTTGTATTCTTGAGCATTTAAAGCTATGTTAAGAAAAAGAAAAAATTTAGTAGTTATAATGAGTTTTCCCATTGGTGCATAAATTTAAACGTCACACTCATAATACGTTCTAATTTTATAAAACCCTCTTTTTCACTATATTTTTAAGTACAGGCTATTTAAAACTTTCACGATTATTTGTTTATTGATCTATTATCAAAGCTTAGCGCTCCAATATTGTTATTTAAACCAGTAATCCATGGACCATTGTATACATCATTAGTATTTAAGTAGTCTTTATTTGGAAGCCAAGTGATATTTAAAAATTTTTGGTTCGTATTCAAATGAATAATAATTTGATCGTTTTTAAATTCAAGTTTCTCTATAACTTTATTGATGAAGGGCTTTCTGTTATCAAAACTGAAAAAGAACTGGTCCTTCATTAAATGTTTTAATCCATTATGTTCATATTCAAATTCAATTTTAATTTTTTGATCAAAAGTTAATGTGATTTCTTTTTTACCACTGTAATAAGAATTAAGTAGCTGAGGAGGAGTAATAATAGATGATGTATTTTCATCATAAAAATCACGAGAAACTAGTGGCAGGATTCTATTGGCAAACTCTTTATATCCTTCATATGAAAAATGGCAACCGTCATGTCCTAAAACACCTGTTGTAGACATAATTTCAACATTATTAAACTTATTGGAAATTTGATTTTGAATCTCACGAATTTCTGATTGAAAATCACCTCCACAACCTGGACGAATTTGAAATATATATATTTTTGATAAACCTTTATAAATTCTATGCCAATCATTGTATAGAGTATCAAAATTTTTTGAATACGATAATGAACGTTCTAAATTGGCATCCGATTCCCCTTGATGATAAAAAATAGCTTTAATATGATCTTTAAGTTCGGCTTGATCAACTCTGTATGCTAATCTTCCAAAACTTGTTTCTAATGAAACTTTTTCTGGATGTAGCATGTTTTCTTCAATGGTTGAAGAACCACTTCCGCCATTTATAATACAAACTGGTATTTTATATTTATCAATCAATAATTTAGCTAATTCCATTCCCCAAACACCTACTCCATGTGAATTCTTCACAAACCATCCTCCCCCGTAACCATTATCCCAATTACCCTCGCAGTTTTTACAATTTCCAGTTGCCAAGCCCCATCCTACCATTTTATCTTTATCAGAATACGTTTCGTAACCCGTTTTTACGCCAAAACTTCTAGCAAATAAACTTGAATAAATAGATTTTTTACTACTAGCATGTGAATTAGATTGCCCTGTGATTATGTATGCATCTCCGCTGACTATATTTCTAGCTTTGTATAATAAAGATTCATTATTTCCTACTTTCTCATATAATTCAAATTTATATTGATATAATCCAGCTTTTATGACTGAAGATGACTTAAATTCATTATCAATAATATCTAAAGATTTTTCATTAATTAATATGTCATCCTTAAATACTTTTAGTATTAGCTTGATATCATCCGAATCTTTAGAAATATTTCCAGAAAAAACTACTAATGAATTATTATTCTCGTCTCTTTGAAACAGCTGAAAATCTTTAGGGACTTTTTGGAAGTTTATCTGACCAAAGGTAGTTAAGGGAATATACAGTAATAAAAGAATTAGTTTTTTCATTCGTTTTCTTTTTTTGTTTTCCGATAAATAATCTCAAATAAACCACCAATAGCAATAAATGCGATAATGCGCTGAAGAAGGCTCAAGCCGATATATCTACCGCCGAAAATTACAAGCCCACCAATTGTAAAGGTTAATATGTTATAAGTCTTTTTGTTCATATAAATATCTTTTTCATTTATTTAGGATTACAGTTTGTGAAGTTAGGTTGAGGTAGGAGTTAATCTTCTATTAGCTCTCCGTCTTTGTAATTCTTGATTTCTTTTATTTCTCCGTTTTCATAATACTCTGTTACTTCTCCTTGTAATTGTCCATCTACAGAGTTTTCTTTCTTTCTAACCGCCCCACTTTCATAATATTCTATAGATTCATCTTGTCTTGCTCCATCAACTAATACAGCGTTTAGTTTGTATCTAACTGCTCCACTTTCATAGAAGCCTATTACTTCTTTTTGTGTTTCTCCGTAAATCGAAATTTCTTGTCTTTCCCCACTTTCATAATAACTTGTTTCTTTCTGTGGTTTTCCTTCTGTAAAAGTTCCTTTGCGTTGAACCACTCCGCTTTCATAATAACTTATAAATTCTCCATCTTTTTTTCCATCTAAATAGTTTAGTTTCGCTACAACCGCTCCACTTTCTTCATCAAACTCTATATATTCTCCATCTTTTTTTCCATCTACATAGTTTTCTTTAGATTTAAGCTCTCCACTTTCATAATACCTTGTTAGTTTTCCTTGTTTTTTTCCATTAACAATTTCTGCAATGGCTTTAACCGCTCCGCTTTCATAATATTCTATTGCCTCCCCTTGTATTGTTCCATCTACATAGTTTAATTTCTGTTTAAACTCTCCGCTTTCATAATAATTTATTGCTTCCCCTTGTAATTTACCGTCTTTAAAGTTGGCATAAATTTGAACCGCTCCACTTTCATAATACTGTATAAATTCTCCTTGTAGTTTTCCATTAACAACGTATCCTTCACTTTTAATCTCTCCACTTTCATAATAATCTCTACTTAAACCTTGTTTAATATCATCTTGCCCAAAAGAGCTAAAAGAAACAAGTAAAGCGAGTGTGAGTAATATTTTCTTCATAATGAGTTAGTTTATTTCCAAATTAAAATTGGTTTATATGCTAATTTTTTATTGTTCATATAGCCATCAGAAAGATTCTCCCAATAAATATAGTTTTTAATAACAATAAGATTGATTACCCTACCTTCATCACGACCATACTCAAAATCATTAAAGCTAATATAATTTATATCGTGAGCACCGGGCTCATCAATTTTTAAAGATTCATCACCGTTTTGTAGATATACTTCAATTTCTTTCCCTTTAAGTATTCCATTAGTGACTTGTATTACAAAATAATAATCATAAGCTTCTTCTACAATCTCATTAATAACTCCTTTTACATAAATTAAATCATTATAGCCACGAAGCATATGTTTTTTAATATACTTCACGAAATTTTTATTTGAATCAGACAAGAGGCTTTCATTTTGTTTTTCTAAAGCTCTGATAATTGTGATTTTTGATAAATTTTCTGAAACTAAATCGATTTTTTCATTAGAAATATTAATTAATGAAGTTCTTAAACTATCTATTAGTAAATTTTTATTGCTAATTAAATCGGTCTTATTAGAACTTTCTTTGACCAAATTATCTATCTCTAAACCTAACAAACTAAGTTCATTTTTAGAAGCTAAGAGCTTTACTTCTAATTGATTAATTTCAAGATTTGAATTTTTGAGTGAGTCTAACGTTAGTATTAAATCATTACTGGAATTATTTAAATCGGATTGAAGATTTTGACTTTTCTTATTTGAAAGGCTTAGTTCTTGGCTCAAACTATCTATTAACTTTAATTTTTTTTGATGTTCAATACGAAGCTGTTTTTTTCTCATCTTCATATAGTCTTGAGCGAACAAATCACTTGAACAAGTGAAGATTAATAAAGCAGAGATTAAGAAGAGTTTTTTCATAGTTTATCTTTTAATTGAGTGATTTTTTAATTTCGATATATATTAGACAAACAGCTACAATGACTGTACAAACAATTATTACTTTATTAACCCGGCTGATTTTTTCATTCGTTTTCTTTTTTTGTTTTCCGATAAATAATCTCAAATAAACCACCAATAACAATAAATACAACAATGCGCTGAAGAAGACTCAAGCCGATATATCTACCGCCGAAAACTACAAGTCCTCCAATTGAAAAGGTTAAGATGTTATAAGTCTTTTTGTTCATATAAATATCTTTCTCATTTAATTAGTTTTATCGCAACAAGACAAAAAAACTTTTTCTTAGCTCTGTATCTTTGGAATAAAGCGTGTTGAGAAAACTGCTAGAATCTTGAATAACCGTCCATTGTTACGTAGTCAACAATTTTATAATCATAAGAAATATATTCCATCAGAACTATTGTAATGGAATAACTTCCACTAGGTGGATAAGTACACCAACCTGTTTTGGACACATCATAATAATAATAACCTCCATCTAAGGGCTCAAGTTTACTTTCAAATAAATTATAGCCTCTAAGTGAACCCCCATCGTATGGATAATCAGTAGCATAAACTACTATTTTCAAAGTGCCTGTACTTCCTCCATTGTTTTGATTTTGAATTTTGTCACCATATACATTAATTTCATTCCCATTTATTCTGTAACCCCAATTACCAGAAAAATTTTGTGCACTCAACTTTACAAATGAGATAATAAACAGTGTAAATAATATCTTATTCATAATAAGTTGGTTTTCTCAAATATAAGAAATGTTAGTCTAACCTACTTTAGAGGTTTAGAAATAGCTGAACTAAAAGAGGAAGATATGCCTATGGTTTGATAAATTTCTTTAAACAACCCAAAATGAACCTTCAATAAAATATCCAATTACAAATAATAAAAGAAGGATTAATTAATCTAAAGTACCGAAGACTCTTTTCAATATATCAGATGTTCTTTGTGTTGGATTTTTTCTAATTTCTTTTTCTTGAACAGCTATAAGTTTGAAAATTCCATCGATAGCTCTATATGTTACATATTTATTCAAGTCCGTCTCAACTTTTTCTTTCCCAGTAAATCTAGTTGTCAGGTTGTATTTTGTTAATAAAGGATTCCAGTAGACAGTTAATTTGACTTTTTCTATAGCTTTAGTAACTTCTGGAATAAATAATTTATAAAGTTCTCTACTGGTTTGATTTTTCAAATAAATTGTAGCTGCAGTATCTTCACCCTTAAGGATATTAAATCCATCAGAAACAGACATGTTTTTAATTGCATTAATAAATATTGGTGCTGCAGTTTTACAAGCTTCTTCAGCTGCTTGATTAAGTGTTGATTCAAATTTCTCGATTTTAGTATCAAGTCCCATTTGCATCGCTTTGTCTCTTATGTTTTTTGCTTCCGGAGGAAAAGGTATTCTTATTAAATCATTTTTAAAAAAACCACCTGATGCTGATGCTTTTTCAACTCCTTTTTTTACACCTACATTTAAAGCCTCTTTAAGTCCTCTAACCACCTCTTCAATGCTTAATAAGTTAGAATTTTCGTTTCTTTTGTCAAGAAGTTCTTTCTTTATTTTATTTGATAGTTTATCGATGTTTATTTGACCATATACAATGCTGCTAAATAATGTAACTAGGATAATTAGAACAGAATTTCTGATGTTTTCATTCATTATTATAAATTTAATACAATTTACAAAATTTAATTTTTGCGTAAATTTTGTAAATTAAAAGAAGAAGATGTGCCTATGGTTTAGTTACATTCAGAATTTAATCTAAATAAGCTAGATCCGGTGAGTTCAAAAATTGCTTCCCCACCATCACATTCAAATGTAATAGGAGTAACTAATTCATTACCAAAATTTAAATCAACCGTTAGGATATCATTGTCATATGTATAGTTAAGAGGGTTGGGGATATGATTTCCGTCATTTGCCTCGTATGAATTATATAATGAATTACAATCTCCTTCAACACAGTAGTAAGTGAAACGTAGTCCATCTTCAAAGAGATACATTGTATTTCCTTCAGGAACACTACCTTCTACAACCCATTTTCCTTCAATTGAATAATATGGCGCTGGCAAATTCTCGCTGTCATCTTCACAACTCATAACAAAAAGGGCAAGAAATAGTGGTAATAATAATTTTCTCATAATCTAAATTTAAAAATTAATTTCAAACATCATGCCAGTTCATTAACTAACCTACTTACGTGGTTTAGAAGTAGCTGAATTGAAAGAGGAGGATATGCCTATGGTTTAGTTAAATATTTAAATTCCGAATAAAATTTGAAATATATGATTTAGTTTCATCTATGCGAATTCGCTTATAAACGTCTTTGTTTTCATCAAATACCAAAACATATGTATAATCAACTGGGACAGGGACAAAGGGCGGATAGACTAATGCACTATATCCATATCTATTAATATTTCGTACAACTTTTTTTAAGTTGATTTCTTTATTATTGTGTTTTGTTTTCTCTTTTTTACAAATACTTAATGCTCTTAATAAATCTCCTCTTGATATTTCTTGAGTTAATTGATGAGCATATTCCATTTCAAAATCGAGTAGGTCTAATTCACTGTCTTCAAAACTATTTTTAAAATTAAAAGCTTCAGAACTACCCCCGCATGACCATAAGAATAGACATTCCCAAGCGGATCAATTAAAGAACCTTTGTCTGTAAGCCTACCTCCATAATCATGCCCAAATGTTGAAAAATATAAATAGTAAGTTGGATAAAGGCTTGTATGTTTCTTGGATTTAGCCTTATCAATTTGATTAAGCAATTCACTCCAGTAAGCCGAAAGAAAAGATTTTACTAGATCAGATTTAAATTTTAAAAAAATTAAAAAATTTCTTCATACCCAAATATAATAAATGTAAGTTTAACCTACTTAAGAGGCTTATAAATAGCAGAATGGAAGGAAGAAGATGTGCATATATAGTTTAGTCTCCTAAAATTAATGAAGCAACAATCATAGATATGAGAATTAGGGCTACAGCAATAAGAAATATTTTAGTTTTCCTTTTGTTTTTATCACTCCCAGCACCATCAAAGTCCATTTGTCTGTTATTACCTAAAAAATTCATTCACTATTAAATTGGTATATAATTTAAATATAATAAATGTAAGTCTAACCTATTTAAGAGGTTTAGAAATAGCAGAACTGAAAGAGGAGGATATGCCTATGGTTTAGCTTCTATACAAACTGCTCTAATCAATTTCTTTGAATCGTACCCTAGTTTTTCAGCCTGATTAGCGTCTGTACACGCAGCCACATTGTCGGATAAATATGCTTTAGATAATCCACGATTAAAATAAGCTTCTCCGTATTCAGGTTGCATAATTATAGCCTTGTTAAAGTCTATTAATGCGCCTCTGTAGTCTTTAAGGTGAAGTTTTGAGACCCCTCTAGCATTGTAAGCTAATGCAAAATAGCGGTCATTTTTTATTGATTTTGTATATAACTCTACAGCAGCTATATGGTTGTATTCTTTTGCTTTTTGCAGTCCATCAGAAAAATATTTCCTTTCATCAACATTAAATACAGGGGGGCCGTCTTTAACTTTAAAAGTGATAGGAAGGGAATAAGGAACAATAACTGCTTTACCTTTCTGACGACCTGGTTTCATTTTAGGCAACAGATTAATCACTCTAACTGCTTCTTGTTCTAGGCGAGGATGTGGACCTCTTGAGCGAACACCAAAAACATTTCCATTGGTATCTATTTTAAAAATCACATTTATGCGCTGTCTACCTGTCAAGCCTAAACTAACCGCTAAATCTGTGTTAAATTTTTGGCGAACAAATTTGGCTATTTTAGCAGACATACATTTACGTTTTTCAGCATTTGAATCTCCTTTGCATCTCGGATATACAGGTGCTTCGTCAAGCTTTGAGATTGGCACTGCGTTTAAGGAATCTTGAGCCACAGCATTGAAAGACATTAGAGGGATAAACAGTAATAGTAGAAGGAGTTTTTTCATACTCAAATATAATAATTGTAAGTTTTTTAATTAAATTTTCTGAATATGCATTTAAATTATTTCTACTTGAACTTCTAGGCAGCAGGACATGAACCAAATAATTTAATGGAATTGTACACCCCTTTTGTGTCGGTCTATGTCGATTTGGTGTCAATTATTTTTTTTGTAACTAATTGATTTTTAATTATTAACTATCTTTACTGGGGAGCAGAAAAGTAGGAATCCAGATTATTTTAAAACGCTATGGAACAGATACAAGAAACAAACCAAACTCCTAAAACAAGGGCAAACATTGTACTCTTTAAGGCACTCCGGAGCAATAGAAATCTTTAAAAGAACTGGTTCAATTACCAAGCTTCAAAAAGCTATGGGGCATTCATCTATAAATGTAAGTCTAACCTACTTAAGAGGCTTAGAAATAGCAGAACTGAAAGAGGAAGATATGCCTATGATTTAGTTGCATTCATCTACCGCATAAAAAGCATCTTCGTGTCCAAACTCTGCTGATTTTTTCCAATCTGCACAAGCGCCAGTTAAATCTCCTATTTGTTCTTTTGCAAACCCCCTATAGCCATAAGCAAAAGTTTCTTTTTCTGGGTCAAGCACTATCGATTTAGTAAAGTCTGCAATAGCTCCGAGATGGTCATTTGATTCAGTTTTATGAATACCACTATTAAAGTATTGTTCAGCCTTCTGCTCATTTTTTCCATTCCAATTTTTTATTGGAAGTGAACCCCGTCTGTCAATCAGACTTGTGCAAGTTAATCGAGCTACATAATAATCTTTACCTTCATTGATCTCAGAAATTAATTCTACATATGTACCTATTAGGTTAGTGATTTCATTTACTCCGTCTGCCATAAGAGAATGGTTTTCTTTTGGTATCCTAAAATTGAATGTTAGTTCACTACCGTATAAGAGGCTTGTAATCGATATGCCTTCTTCATTATATTTCTTATTAAGTATATCCGCTACACCGCTGACGTAATCATCATCACCATAGACCAAGTTCATTCCAGAAATGTAAAACCATTTACCATCAGGCCTGTCATTTTTACCATTTATAGTCATGCTTGTTATACACCACGTTCTTTCATTTATAATTATATCCAAATCCTCATTGCTAAATTGCCCAAAAGAGCTAAAAGAAATAAGTAAAGCGAGTGTAAATAGAATCTTATTCATAATAAGTTAGTTTACTCAAATATAAGAAATGTTAGTCTAACCTATCTAAGTGGTTTAGAAATAGCTGAATTGAAGGAGGAAGATATGCCTATGGTTTAATTATTCTTTTCATAATTATCATATAGATATAAAGGTAAAGCTAATGACAAGCCAAAAAAATAAGTTTTTAAACCAATTCATAAAACAATTATAATAGTTTTTTCATCAGTTCTTTAACCTAATATTATTTG
>JAQWYU010000248.1 GCA_029253805.1 Flavobacteriaceae bacterium
GATAATATCAAAAACATCAACTCCTTCAAGCGCTCCAACTAGTGCAACTCTTAGTGGCATCATTACTTTACCAAAACCAATTTCATTTTTAGCAATCCAGCTTTTCACTCCGTTTTGTAAAGCCTTTGCAGAAGAGCCGTCACTTGTCTCAAGAACTTTGATCAGTTGTGTCATAAGCTCTTTTGAATTAGTTTTCCATACTTTTCCCAGGGCGCTCTCATTATAATCGGTCGGAGCCACAAAAAAGTAGTGACTTAATCCCCATAAATCAGAAGAAAACGTAGCGCGCTCTTTGACGAGTCTAATTACAAGTTCAATGTAATCAGTGTCTATATAACTAACTTTCGGATTGTCTTTTACAAAAAGAGACACTAAGTCTTCTATGTTTGTTTTTAGCATGTGCTGTTGATTGAACCACTTTGTTTTGTCTGGATCAAACCTAGCACCTGCTTTGTTGACTCTTTTCAAATTAAAGGCGCTTATTAGGCCTTCTAAGTTAAAAACTTCCTGCTCGGTTCCGGGATTCCAACCCAGCATAGCCAAGAAGTTAATAACCGCCCCAGGAAGATAGCCCTCCTCCATGTAGCTTTTAGACACATTTCCAGTAACTGGATCTTTCCATCTTAGTGGGAACACAGGAAAACCTAATTTATCACCATCTCTTTTGCTAAGCTTTCCTTTTCCGACAGGCTTTAAGATTAAAGGCAAGTGAGCGAACTCAGGGGTCACCCACTCAAATGATTGATAAAGTAGCTTATGCAGGGCTAATGACGGCAACCACTCTTCTCCACGAATCACATGCGAGATCTTCATTAGATGATCGTCTACAACATTTGCCAGATGATAAGTAGGCATTCCATCTGATTTGAACAAAACCTTATCATCAAGCGTGTTTGTATCAATTTTAATTTTACCTCGAACAATATCTGAAAGCTCAATAGTTTCATCTTTTGGAACTAGAAAACGAACAACATAATCGTCTCCACTTTCAATTTTATTTTGCACTTCTTTTTCCGAAAGAACTAAGGAATTAACTAAACGTCCTTTTGTTCTGTTGTGCCAATTGTATATAAATGTCTTTCCTTTCTCTTCATGGCTCTTGCGTTCTTTTTCTAAGGACTCAGCAGAGTCAAACGCATAATATGCGTTATTGTTTTTTAAAAGGAAGTCTACATACCTTTTGTAAAGGTGTTTTCTTTGACTTTGTCTATAAGGCCCAAAATTACCTTCTTTTCCAGGACCTTCGTCGTAAGGAATCTTACACCAACTTAGGGATTCTGTAATATAACTTTCTGCACCTTTTACAAAACGCTTTTGATCCGTGTCTTCAATGCGAAGGACAAAGGTCCCTTTGTTTTTTTTGGCAAATAAATAATTAAAAAGCGCGGTTCGCATTCCGCCTATATGTAACGGCCCAGTAGGGCTTGGTGCAAATCTAACACGAATAGGGTTGTTCATTTCTTTTATTTAAAAAAACAAAGATATGATTGCTAGTCACATTGCCAAAAAAAAACACACTTTAGCTTTGGCTTAAATCATATTAGCTGGAACCTTCTTGTTCATAACCTTGAGCCACAAAGGAGGCATCATCGCTAGTAACATTCAAGTTGGATATCCAAAAGGAAGAATGGGACTTTACTTTATGATATTCTAAAACTTGGTATTTTTTGCCGACTTGAAATGGTGGTCGCTATGCCGGTTAAGCTCATAAAGGATAATACGCCCAATGACATGATTAGAACTCCATGAGTGAATTTTTTGAACACGTTCATACTTTCCATAAGAGGCCTTTAATCTAAATAACCCGTAATTTTAATATAGATTACAGTTTCTAAAAATAAGAAAGATACAGTTCCAACCCCTATAGCAAAAGCAAGGGTTAAACCTCCAAAAGCAATAAGTATACAAATTAAGTAAGTCAATTGAATTGTAACAAACCATATAACATGTCGTTATAAAGGCTTAAAAACGAGCTTTTATTGTTTTTAAACAATAGCATTTGTACTTACCAGGCACCTAAATATTGCCTTGTGGTTGAGGTCAGCCAGAACGAATATAGTTATTGATTGAACCGAGCTATGGCTGGATCTTCTTTTGTGGCGGCTTTTAAATGATGGCTGTGATTGTGTTCGATGTAAAAATGCATGTATAAACAAGGCAACAGAAGTCCTTTTGATAAGAAACGTTCCTTTTAACCTTGACGATGCCCCAACTCATGGCCAACATTAATTCCATTAGTTGTCAAAACCATTCCAACTGAAAGAATTAACCCAGTAAGATCAAAGTTGCTAAGACAGTATATGAAACTGTGTAAAAGGCCCATGCTATCAATCCGCAAACAATCGGAATGTTTGCATAAAGCATCCAATTAAATAGAGGGTTTTTTAATCGTTTTTCTATTGTTTTTCCAAAAAATTTTCTACACTAACCGCAACTGCACTCTCAATAAGAGGAATAAAAACAAAAGCATAAATAGGGGTTAAAAACAGCCAGCCCTCTTTAAGGAAGAGACCAATAAAGGCTGAAAAGGGAATTGTGAGTGCCGACAGATATTTTAAATCTTTCATAAGTTAAACTTTAACATTAATAAAAAGAAAATATTTTAAAAACATACCGCATTAAACTAATCATAAATTATTATTGTAATTTTATCTTTTTTATATTCATGCACTATTGGCTAGTTTTCAAAAAATAAAACAAAATTTAAGACGATTTGTTAGACAATTTTATATTAGTGCCTTGATAAAAGGGGTGCTAATGTTTTTTTTTGTCGGGCTGCTGTTCGCGATTCTATTACTAATTACAGAACACTTTCTTTGGCTTAACCCATCGCTTAGAACCTTTTTGTTTTGGTTTACAATAACCTTTGAATTTGTTGTTTTTTACGGGCTCGTTTTAATCCCCATACTAAAGCTCTGTGAAATTCAAAAAGGTATAAGTTTTGAATTTGCATCAAAGATTATTGGAAATCACTTCCCAGAAGTGAAAGATAAGCTTTTGAATGTTCTTCAGCTTAAGAAACAAAGCGAACAAAGCGAACAAAGTGAGCTACTTCTTGCAAGTATTGCTCAAAAATCTGAAAAACTTAAAACTTTTTCATTCAAAAATGCAGTTAATTTTTCCAACAACATTAAATATATTAAGTATGCCTTGATTCCTGTTTTTGTTTTATTTATTTTTTACGGTCTTGGAAGACAGTCTGTTTTGACTGATAGTTTGAACCGGGTTGTAAATCATAATGTTGTTTTTACCCCTCCCCCCCCTTTTGAATTTCTAATAGCAAACAAGTCTCTTTCCACTATTGAAGGAGATTCATTCACATTAAGTGTGCAAACGAAAGGCTTAATAGTTCCTGAAACAGTTAATATTGTCTATGACAATGAGATTTATACACTAAACTCTAGGTCTCCAGGTGTCTTTGAACATCAGTTTTTACAACCAAAGGAGCCGATTAGTTTTAAGCTTATTTCGGGCGATGTATCATCGTTAACCCATAAACTAGCAGTTTTACCAGCTCCTTTAATTCTAAAATTAAACCTTTATGTTTATCCGCCCCAATACACCAAAGAACCCGCAACAAAAGTGACTAACAGCGGAAACTCTACTGTTCCTGAAGGCTCAATTTTGAAGTGGGAGGTCTTCACAAAAGCAACAGACAGTGTTGCGTTTTTGCAGAACAAAACTCAGGCTTTTTTCAGCAAGTCTAACCAACAGTTTTCATACACCAGAAGTGTTTCTCACCCTCTTCGGTACTCTATCTCAACCAGTAATTCAGAGTTAAAAAACCATGAAAATCTTGCTTATTCAATCAAAATAGTCAAAGACGAATTTCCTGCAATTAGGGTAAGGATGAAGAGAGATTCAACCTTGCAAGAAAGGCTTTATTTTCATGGACAGGCCTCAGATGATTATGGTATTCGGTCTTTACGCCTTCACTATTTTCCTACTGAATATCCGGACAATTCTTCTGTCATTGAAGTATTGTCGACTCAAAATAACCCTCAAGAATTTGTGAGTGTTTTTCCTGAAAACCTTAATTTAGTAGACGGCACAACCTATACACTTTATTTTGAGGTGACTGACAATGATCACCTCCACAGCTATAAATCTACCCGTAGCCAAACATTCACGTATAAACAGAAAACAGAAACACAGCTTGAGGCTTTAAGAACTAAGAAGCAGAGCGAAGTCTCTAGTGCATTTCAAAATGCATTAAATACACTGGCTCAGCAAGATAAACAGCTCAAGGCGATCTCTATCAATCAAAGAGAAAGTGTTCAATTAAATTATTCAGATAATCAAAAGCTTAAGCAATTTATCGAACGTCAAAAACAACAAGACATGTTACTAAAAAAGCTTAATCAAACTTTGGAGAAAAACCTTAGCGATTTTAAAAAGGAAGGCAAAGATGTTTTTAAAGAACAGCTAAGTAAGCGGCTAAAGGCCCAGCAAGAGGAACTAGAGAAGAATGAAAAGATTTTAGAGGAAATTGAAAAGATTGTCGGTAAGATCAATAAGGAAGAGTTGGCAAAAAAGCTTGATGAAATGGCGAAGCAAAGAAAAAATAAACAACGTAGTCTTGAGCAGCTCCTTGAACTTACTAAGCGTTATTATGTCACTCAGAAATCTAAGCAAATTAGCTCAAAATTAAA
>JAQWYU010000249.1 GCA_029253805.1 Flavobacteriaceae bacterium
GCAAAACCAGAATATTCATTTGAATCGATTCCACAATTTTCAAGAACATTTGGGTCTACCATTCCGCACCCCATAATTTCTAACCAACCCGTTCCTTTGGTCATTTTGTAATCTGTCTCTGTTTCTAAACCCCAATACACATCAACTTCAGCGCTTGGCTCAGTGAAAGGAAAATAAGATGGTCTAAGACGGATTTTTGATTTACCAAAAAGCTCTGTAGTGAAATATTGAAGAGTTTGCTTGAGATCTGCAAAGCTTACGTTCTTATCAATATACAACCCTTCCACTTGATGAAAAAAGCAATGGGAGCGTGCGGAGATAGCTTCATTTCTATAAACTCTTCCAGGGGAAATTGTACGAATAGGGGGCTTATTGTTTTCCATATACCGAACTTGGACAGAACTTGTATGTGTCCGCAACAAAACATCAGGGTTCTTTTCTATAAAAAAAGTATCCTGCATGTCTCTGGCAGGGTGGTATTCAGGCAAATTCAAAGCAGTAAAATTATGCCAATCATCCTCAATTTCAGGACCCTCACTAACATTAAAACCTATTCTAGAAAAGATATCAATAATTTGGTTTTTTACTAATGAAATCGGGTGGCGCGACCCTATATTAATGGAGTCACCAGGGCGAGATAAGTCTCCAAACAACAAAGAATCATTAGCGCCACTAATTAATGCTGTTTTTAAGGAGTTAACCTTCTGCTGAGCTACATCTTTTAATCGATTAATAGCTTGTCCGTAATCCTTTTTTTCTTCATTCGGAATTTCTTTAAATTCGGCAAATAGTTCGGCGAGAAGACCTTTTTTGCCAAGAAACTTGATTCTAAAAACTTCAACTTCTTCAAGGGACTTCGCGCTGAAGGCTTCAGCCTCTTCTATAAGTTTATAGATGTGTTTTGTCATGATAAATTAAATAAACATCAAATTTAAAAAAAGTTAATTAATAAACTCTCGTTGCAGGAAATAGTTTACAATCGCATCTTTCATAAGAATACTTTGCTCTCCAGCCTTAAGACTTGGTAAATTTTCCTTAACCACATAATGAGGCCAGCCTTGATCGTCAAAACGCTCAAACTCATAATAGCCATAAGGCTCCAGAAGGCGACATATAGCAATATGCATTAGATTAAGTTTTTCGTCCTTTTTGAATTTACGGTGCAATTGACCAAGCTCTTGAACACCAACAAGATAGATAATTCCGTCTAGGTCTAAAACTTCACCATCAGCAAACCTTAAAGATAGCTTTTCAACCACTTCTCCCCATCGTTTTTTAAGTTCTTCGTCTCGAGCCATAATTATTTTGTAAATTTAGCGTGTATTAAGGGATAAACGAAACATTTATCTTACAAATATTTTTAATCCGAAACTTACCATGTCAATTATTGATATTGCTATTGGAGCATTAACTCTTTATGGAATTATTAAAGGACTTTTTAAAGGGTTTTTTGTTGAAGTGACATCTTTCCTAGCGCTTATTATGGGAGTCTATGGGGCGACGCACTTTAGTAGTTATGCCGGAGAACTTTTATCAAACAATTTTAGTTGGGATAAAAACACCATAAACATTACTGCCTTTGCAGTAACTTTTGTTCTTATTGTGTTAGTGGTTTCTTTGGCGGGGAAAGCACTCACTAAACTGGCAGATTTTGCTGCTTTAGGGGTTATAAATAAGCTTCTAGGGGCTCTTTTTGGAGGGGTTAAAATTGCATTTATAATAAGTGTTTTTTTATTAATATTCAAC
>JAQWYU010000250.1 GCA_029253805.1 Flavobacteriaceae bacterium
TCAAAAATTTCTTTGACGCTCATTTACCTTGTAATTGTGGCCGGGGCTATTGTACGTATGACTGGCTCAGGGATGGGCTGTCCTGATTGGCCTAAATGTTTTGGATACTACATCCCTCCTACTGAAAGCAAACAATTATTATTTAAAGCTAACAATTACTATGAAAAAGGAATGATGATTCTATTAGAACATCAAGCATTTTTAGTGGCAAAAAAAGATTTTACTTCCACAGATTCATTTGACGCCAATGATTGGAAGGTCTACACTAAACATAACTATGTTTCTTACGACCCTATTCATACTTGGGTTGAATACGTCAATCGATTGATTGGTGTTTTATCAGGAATCCCAATTTTGATATTCTCTATTTTATCCTTTTGGTTTTGGAAAAAAAATAAATGGATTCCTATAGTTTCAATTTTAACACTTTTTGGAATGGGTTTTCAAGCATGGCTAGGGAAAACTGTTGTTGACTCTAACTTAGCCTCTTATAAGATCACAATTCATATGGTAATGGCCCTGCTAATAGTTGCGTTTATTTTGTATTTAATATTTGCTTCTAAATCTAGTTATAAACAGCAGATATATCATCGTAAGTTTTATAAATTCCTTGTTTTAGCTCTCAGCTTGTCACTTATACAAATAGTTTTAGGTACCCAAGTAAGAGAGTTTGTTGATGAGCAAACAAGGCTAATTGGGTATCAGAAGGCAATGTGGTTAGATTCACCTACAATAAATTTTTATTTCCACCGTTCGACTTCAATATTAGTTCTGTTTTTAAATGGGTATCTATGGTATATAAATCAATCCAATAAACTAGGTTTTTTTAAAATGAAACTAGTGATTTATTGTATTCTTTTAGAAGTTTTAACTGGGATAATGATGTACTACTTCGATTTTCCATTTTTAAGTCAACCCTTACATTTAGTAATTGCTTCAATATTATTTGGAATTCAGTGGTATATTCTACTAGAATGTCTTCACAAAAAAAGACAAAACCAACCCGCATAACAAAAATGGAACTTATATTTGTAAAATATTATTAGACTATGATTTATAGATTCAGAGTTGTCTTAGACAACGATACAAAAGAAGATATTTTTAGGGATATTGAAATTAGAAAAACAGACTCTTTAGAAGACTTACATAATGTAATCACACAATCCTTTGGTTTTGATGGTAGCGAAATGGCTTCATTTTATATGAGCGATGATAATTGGAACCAAGGAGAAGAAATTTCTTTATTTGATATGACTGAAGGAGGTGGCGACATTCAGTTAATGAATGAAAAAAGTTTAGACTCCGCAGTATCAGAATCTAGCACTAAACTAATCTATGTATATGATTTCTTAAACATGTGGACCTTTTTGGTAGAGCTAGCCGAGGTAGTGGAAGAAGCTCAAGGAACAGACTACCCAAACCTTATGTTTGTTCACGGTCAAGTTCCTAATGAAGCCCCAGAAAAAACTTTCAAAGCTGAAAAAAATGAAAATTTTTTCGATAAGAATAGTGATGATTTTAATATCGAAGGTTATGATCAACTAGACTATAACGACAACTGGGATTAAAAAATAATTTCAGTATTTTCTGTCTCATAATTTCGTTTTACAAAATCTAAAGCATTTTTCAAGATCTCACCCATGTTTTTACTTTTTAGAAACTTAGGATCTTTAGTATATTCAAATATTGTAGTTTTTAACAATAATTCATTTTCTGGAACTGAAATAGTATCTCTTGACATACTTTCTATCAATTTACTAATCCTATTTTCATAACTCAAAAGGCGTTTAGCTATAATGGAGCGTTCTTCCAGTTTGTATTGATTAATCGACATCTTTTCAAATTTTTCAGAAACTAAATCAACCATTGTGAAATTTTCTTTAAAAAATTGAGGGCGATAAACATTAAATTTCCCTTCATAAGACTGCTGATCAAAATCAATAGCTCGTATTGAATACACTACATGATCAAAATCATGCGTAGGTACTATCACATAGTTGTAAGAACGCATATCACCCAACAAACGAATCATGCAACGTTCATTAAATTTAACAAACTCCTTGGCAATTTGTGATCTTTCAGATGAAGAACAACTTGGTAACATATTTTCAATAAACTCATCGCCTGGAATTCCAATAATATGCTCTTCAATCAGAGTGTCATTATAAACTAAGAAATTTAAATTATGTGGAGATAACATATGCTCTAACTCAAGACCATATATTCTTGAGGCATCTGCTTTTTTTACATAAAAATATGCGAAGTTGTCATTTAGAATATTTCTAATTTTTATACGAAAAGGTTTAGAGTTTCCAAACGTACAATAGTCAATAGCATCCACGCTTAAATATGGAATGATTTTTTGATTCCCGTCCGAGTGCAATTTTGTATAAATTCTTTTTAGGTTCAAGTCTATCTCTATTCGTTCAGACTCGCTATAATAAGCTCGAATCCAAAGTGTATTTTTATCATTTTTATCAAAAACCTCAACAGAACCCTGAAAACGAAGTAAATCATCGTAAAATATAGGTAAACGTATACTACGATTATATTTTTTTAGGTAAGCTTTTAGTAACTCGCTAACAGGATAAGATGGCTTTTTAAAGGAAATTTTTAAATCGTTTTTCATAATTTAGATTATTTTCAAAATTAGGATTTATTTTTAACTTGTAACAATTACCAATATTTACAGTCTAATAAGTATTATAACTAATAAAAAAATAAGAATTGAATTCAATTTTAAATATATCAAACTTAACTAAAAAATTCGGCCACCTCACTGCAGTTAAAAATCTAAGTTTTAATATCGAAAAAGGAAACGTGTATGGGATTTTAGGTCCAAACGGAAGTGGTAAATCAACAACTTTGGGGATTGTTCTAAATGTAGTTAATAAAACTTCTGGAGAATTTCATTGGTATGATGGCAGTTTGACTACACATCAGGCATTAAAAAAAGTAGGGGCTATTATTGAGCGGCCAAATTTTTATCCATACATGACTGCTTATCAAAATCTAAAGTTAGTTTGTAGAATTAAAGAAATTAGTCATGATTCAATTAATAAGACTTTAGAAATTGTTGGACTTTTAAATCGAAAAGATCATGTTTTTAATAGTTTCTCGCTTGGAATGAAACAGCGACTGGCTATTGCCTCCGCTCTTTTAAATGACCCAGAAATTTTAATTCTAGATGAACCTACGAATGGCTTAGACCCACAAGGAATACATCAAATTAGAGAAATAATTAAGAAAATTGCTGAAGCTGGAACTACTATACTACTTGCCTCCCACTTATTGGACGAAGTTGAAAAAGTGTGTAGCCATGTAGTTGTACTAAATAAAGGAGTTAATATATTTTCAGGAAGGGTAGATGAATTAATCTCTAGCAATGGTTTTTTTGAGCTTAAAACATCACAACAAGACGAGTTGATTGATTTAATTGATTCACATACTAATTTTGTACGCTCGAAAATTGAAGGAGAATTAATTACAGCATTTTTAAAATTTCCAATGGAGGCTGAAGAGTTCAATAAATTACTTTTTAAAAATGGAATTATTCTTAGCCACTTAGTTAAACGAAAGGAAAGTCTAGAGGAACAATTTTTACAACTAACTGAAAACGAATGAAACGACTAATTAAAATAGAACTTCAAAAACTTCTACTAAATCGAACAAGTAAAATTTTAATATTTATATCGTTTATATTACCGTTGTGTGTAATTTTATTATCAGCTATAAAAATCAATTTCTTTGGCTTTTTTACCCTAGAATTAGGAGAGCTGGGAATTTTCAATTTCCCAATAATATGGCAGATCACTACCTACTTTTCAGCTTTGTTTAAATTCTTTTTCGCAATAGTTGTTGTATCAATGATTGGTAATGAATACAGTAACAAAACATTAAAACAAAACTTAATTGATGGACTAAATAAAAAAGAGTTTATACTTTCCAAATTCTATGTTATCATCTTTTTCTCGTTAGTCTCAACAGTAATTATTTTCATTCTGTCTTTAATATTGGGGCTCATTTATTCAAGTTATGACGAATTAAATATTATAATTCGGGAAATGGAGTTTCTAATTGCATATTTCGTGAAGCTAGTAGGTTTCTTTTCTTTTTGTTTGTTTTTGGGAGTACTAGCTAAGCGATCTGCATTTGCATTGGCTTTTCTATTTATTGATTTAATTTTAGAATGGATTGTTTTAGGAGTTATTACATGGAAAGGTAATTACGAATTAGCACAAAAGGTGCAAGGCCTTTTTCCTTTAACTTCGATGTCAAACTTGATTAAACAACCATTTCAGCGAATTGCAATGACTAAATTTCCAGGAAATTCAGATATAATCTATGACTATTCTGTTCATTTAGAAACTGTTTTAATAGTAATAACATGGACTCTAATATTTATATATTCATCCTTCAGGATATTAAAAAAAAGAGATTTATAACTTTATTTTAAAACACATTTTAAATTTTAAAAATCTATTCACAGCTTTGTTCTAAAGCTGACTTTGCCGTAGCTTTGTGTTTATGCAATTTAAATTAATTTCAAGTTTTAGTCCTACAGGAGATCAACC
>JAQWYU010000251.1 GCA_029253805.1 Flavobacteriaceae bacterium
GGAGATTATCATAACTCAATCGAATTTTTAAAAAAAATAATTAATAATAAGTCGTTGGAAATGCGTGAAGATCTTTTATGTTTTTCCAGAATACTAAATTTAGTCGCGCATTATGAGGCTGGTCTAGATTACAATCTAGATTCATTAATCAAAAGCACCTATAAGTTCTTGATAAAAATGGAGGACCTTCATATGGTACAAAGAGAAATGATTAAGTTCCTAAAACGCTTGGGAGACATTTATCCGCAGGATATAAAAACAGCTTTTAGGGAGCTTCATTTAAAGCTCAAAGTGTTTGAAAACGATCCCTATGAAAAAAGAGCTTTTTTGTATTTAGATATATTGTCTTGGCTTGAAAGTAACATAGAAAATAAATCTGTAGAATACATAATAAGACGAAAATATTTATCTTTAAATAAAATAAATTAATTTTTACCGAAAAATATTTGGTTTATATCTTTTTATTATTGAATATTTGTACTCATAAAGTTCAATAACTTATTGAAATGTTATCAAGAAAGGTGGAGGGACAGACCCAAAGAAGCCTTAGCAACCCTTTAATTTACTAAAGAAGGTGCTAAATTCTACTTGATTTTTGATTTAACAATCTTAAATTAGATAGATAACTAAACATTATTACAGCTCTGTAATCATGATTTCTTAATAACATTTTTCTAATAAGTACGCTTTTATAAAGTGTATTTGACTTTTGGTTTAATTAATAATAATTCAAAAAATAGAAAAATGAGTACACAAAAATTTGCAACCCAGGCCTTACATGCTGGTCATAATGTATCAGAAAATGGAGGTACAAGAGCTGTGCCAATTTATCAATCAACAGCTTACGTATTTAATAATTCAGATCATGCAGCTAATCTGTTTGCCTTGACTGAGTCAGGGAATATTTATTCCCGTATAAATAATCCAACTAATGATATTTTGGAGCAGCGACTGGCAGTCCTAGAAGGTGGTATTGCAGCTGTTGTAACAGCTTCAGGCACCGCAGCTATTGCGACCACCTTACTTACATTATTAAAGTCGGGCGATCACATTGTGGCATCAAGTAGTTTATATGGAGGAACTTATAATTTGTTAAGTGTCACTCTTCCAAGGCACGGGATAACCACTACGTTTGTGGATCCATCAAATCCAAATAATTTTCAAAATGCAGCTCAGGAAAATACCCGAGTTTTTTTTATTGAATCTCTTGGAAACCCAAAACTTGATGTTTTAGATATAGAGGCAATTTCTGTAAAAGCGAAAAACTATAAGGTGCCCTTAATCGTAGATAATACAGTGGCAACGCCTTATTTATTAAACCCCATTGCCTACGGAGCTAATATTGTTATCCAATCCCTAACTAAGTATATAAATGGTAATGGAACTGCTCTTGGTGGTGCTATAATTGATGCTGGTACTTTTGATTGGGGTAGTGGTAAATTCCCCGAATTTACAGAGCCTTCTGCTGGATATCACGGACTGATTTATAACGAAGTAATAGGAGCAGCCTCGTTTATTGCTAAAGTTAGGATAGAAGGCCTTAGAGACTATGGAGCTGCCCTAAGTCCTTTTAATGCTTTTCAAATTATTCAAGGTTTAGAGACATTAGAAGTAAGAATTTTAAAACACAGTCAAAATGCATTGGAGCTGGCGCAGTGGTTACAAAATCAGGAAGCTATTGAGTGGGTTAATTATCCAGGCTTAGAATCAAGTCCTTATAAAAAACTTGCTGAAAAGTATTTGCCCAAAGGACAAAGTGGAATTGTGACATTTGGAGTTAAAGGTGGGTTTGAAGCAGCTAAAACTATAGCTGATACTACGAAGTTATTTTCTTTACTCGCTAATATTGGTGACACCAAATCACTAATCATTCATCCGGCGAGTACAACACACCAGCAGTTAAGTGATAATTCTCAAAAGGAAACTGGTGTTACCAAAGAGTTAATTCGTTTATCAGTTGGCTTAGAAAATATTGAGGATTTAAAGACAGATTTAGCAGAAGCTCTTAAAGCTGTAAAAGATTTGGCATTAATATAAATTGACCCTAACAGTGGCCAACTTAAAATATATTAACATACCAATTTTCAAGACTTTAAATGGTAAAAAACATTCCTTAAAGTTGTCTTATCAGTGTTTTGGAAAGTCAATTCATGAAGCACCTGTTGTTTTGATTAACCATGCCCTGACAGGAAATTCTAATGTTGCAGGTTCTGAAGGTTGGTGGAGGCCCATTGTCGGCACTGGAAAAGTTATAAATACTGAAACCTATTCAATATTAGCATTTAATATTCCAGGAAATGGTCAGGACAAAAACCTTTCGAACCTCATCGACAATTACAGGGACTTTACAGCAGGGGATATAGCTCAAGTTTTCATATTGGCCTTAAAATACTTAGAGGTAACAAAGCTTTTTGCCGTTATTGGTGGCTCAGTTGGAGGAGGAATAGCATGGGAGTTAGCAGCATTAAAACCAAATTTCATTGAGCATCTTATTCCAATTGCTTGTGATTGGAAATCAACTGATTGGATGATTGCTAATTGTCATATACAGGATCGGATTTTAAATAATTCAACTAAGCCATTAGAAGATGCACGCATGCATGCGATGTCTTTGTATAGGACTCCAGAGTCACTTAAGCATAAATTTGATAGAACACGCCAAATTGAAGATGAAATTTTTTCTGTAGAAAGTTGGTTAAATTATCATGGGAAAGTATTAAGCGAAAGATTTCAGTTAGAGGCCTATAAGATGATGAATCAAGTCTTAAAAACCATAGATATTACTAAGGGCAAACAGAGTTTTATTAATATCGCTTCAAAGATCAAGTCTACGATACATATAATCACAATTAATTCAGATCTATTTTTCAAGCCAGAAGAAAATTGGCAGACTTATTTAGATTTAAAATCTACTAAAGAAAACGTCGCTATTTCAGAAATTAAATCTATTCACGGACATGATGCTTTTTTAATTGAGTTTGAACAATTAGAATCAATTTTGAAGGCTATTTTTAAATAATACGATAAACCAAAATTTATTTGAAAATAAAAAGAGCCTATAAAAGTTAATTCACAGGCTCTTAAAAATAGTTATTTATGATGACTATTCTTTAATTATTTTTACAGTTTTACTTTTGTTGTCTGAACGTATCTGCATTAAATACATTCCTGGATTTAATGAGCTTAAATCTAAACGACCACCATCCATTAATTTTGAATTTGATTTAATAATCAATTGACCTAGTTGATTAAATACTTTTATTGTATCAAACCCTGTAGAGCTATTAATAGTGATTATATCCTTTACAGGATTTGGAGACACACTAAATGTATCAACAGAAATATCTTCAATTCCTAGAGGGTTAGTAGATCCTGTTGTGAAACTATATACTGATGATTCTGTGCTTCCAGCTGGATTTATGCTAGCAACTTTCCAATAATAAGTGGTATTAGTTTGCCATCCAGTATCGGCTGTGTCTCCCCATGTTATACCTGAATTTTCTACTGTACCATCGAAATTAGACACTAAATTGCTAACATCGTCAGCTGTAGTTCCAAAGTACCAGTTATATGATGTAGCTGGATCTCCGGTAGTTGCTGCGTCCCATGAAAAGTAAATCATTTTTAAATCATTATTTGATAATACTATTTCAACATCAGTTGCTTCATTAGCTGGCGACATATTCGTACAGACATCTGGAGCGCTACCCTCTGGTTGTTGTATAATAATATCATCAACAGCCCACCAGTATTCATAAGATCCGACATACTTAAATCGAATTTGAACTTCTGAATTCCCAGCCAAGCTAGAGATGTCTATGATCGTATTTCCTGCTACATCTGCGTCGTATGTCACTATGTTTTCCCATGATTCACCATTATTAACTGAAGAGTCAATATAGGCAATAGATGATTGATAAACTCGATGATATTGATTTAACGAAAGAACTATATTTGAGAAGTTAGACAAATCAAAAACAGGAGATATTAATGAGGTGTCTTGGCTTCCTGCACTTCCGTAACCATCGCTATCCACAACAGCATAGTTGTTAGTACAATTACCCTGCGAAGTACTGACAATCCCAGTATTTCCTCCATATGCAGGTGTTTCAGTAGAGGGATTATTCACAACCCATTCTCCGACTGTTCCATCTTCAGACTCGACTGTCCATCCGTTAACGAAGCCTTGATCAATGGTGGTGGTTTCAAAATCTTCACTTAAGATGATTTGAGAGTTAGTAATGTAAGAGGCCATAAGTATGGCTAAAAAAGTAATTTTTTTCATATTAATTTATTTTAAGTGACATTATATAAAAGTAATCTTATTTTTTTGAAATAAAAATACAATAAGTTGTTTTTAAGATGTTTAAAATAAATTAAGTTGATTTTTAAACTATTATTAAATTATTGGTATCCACAATTAATAATTGACAACAGAAGTTCATCAAGGTTACAGATTTAACGAAACTCTAAGAAACAATAGATTATAT
>JAQWYU010000252.1 GCA_029253805.1 Flavobacteriaceae bacterium
CATTTTTTTTGCATGAACCCCCATAGCTATCGGGCCATCTTGTGGATATTTTTCAGTATCATTACTAGATATTGCGATAACTTTAATTCCATTTTTCAAAAGTTCTTTAGCTATCAATATTAGTTGTTGATTAATATGAATCACATATGGACAATGATTGCATATAAACATCACTATTGTTCCATTAGGTCCTTTAAGCTCGTTTAATGATCTTTTAACCCCAGATGTTGTATCCAATAATTTAAAGTTTGGTGCTTCCTTTCCTAACGGAAGCATATTTGAAGTTGTTTCAGCCATTTAATTTTATTTTTAATAATATATATAAAGATTTGTATTTTACTACGTATTAAATGTATAAATTTTGATATATTAGAATATAAAATTAGGATAACATGAGTACTACTATTTCATATGAAGACTTCTCTAAACTTGATTTAAGAATAGGAACAATAGTAGAGGTTTCTAACTTTGAAGAAGCATACAAGCCTGCTTATAAATTAACTATAGATTTTGGAGATTTAGGAATCAAAAAGTCTTCTGCTCAGATTACATCTATTTACTCTGAAGACGACTTACTAAATAAACAAATTGTAGCTAATATTAATTTCCCCAATAAACAAATTGCTAATTTTTTTAGTCAATGCTTAGTTTTAGGCGTTATAGGGGATTCAAAAGTTATTTTATTATCTACTGAACATAGTGTTCCAAACGGTACCAGAGTATGTTAAATAAGTTGTTTTCTTAAAAAAGACTCTTTTTCTTTTAGTGTAATAATATTACTAAATATCTTCAAAATTTACATCTGTAAAGTTGTCAGTTGATTGCTTTTTTTCAGGCTGCTCTATCGTAAAGTCATTTTTAACATAATCCTTTTGATGTATGTCACTAATTACTTCATGACCTTTTTCTTCTATAATGTAGTTAGTCATTTCATTCAAAATACTGTTGAATTCATTGAAGTCTTCTTTGTAGATATATATTTTATGTTTTTTGTAGTGAAAAGATCCGTCGTCATTGGTGAATTTTTTACTTTCTGTGATGGTAAGGTAATAATCACCAGCTTTAGTAGCTCTTACATCGAAAAAATAGGTTCGCCTTCCAGCTCTTAAAATTTTCGAAAATATTTCTTCTTGTTCCATAGTTTAAGTCTTAAAAATAAATTGAATTGATATCAATCTACAATATTCAAAAGTCTAAAAAATAAATTAAGACACCAACTTATTGGAACATTTATTTTAAAGACATTATTTGTTTTGGTAACTCATCTAAATTTCCTGTAACTGATTTTTGTACAGTTCTTTATAATAGCCTTCATTTGATATAAGTTCCTCATGTGAGCCCTGTTCGATGATAACCCCGTCATTTAGAACAATTATATGATCTGCATTTTTAGCTGATGAAACACGATGACTGACTATAATTGTAGTTTTTCCAACAGTTATTTTGTTCATATTACTTAAAATTTGTTTTTCAGTTTCTGTGTCTACAGCAGAAAGACAATCATCAAGAAGTAGGATTTTAGGATTTTTAATAAAAGCTCTTGCTATGGATACTCTTTGCTTTTGTCCACCAGAAAGGGTAATACCTCTTTCTCCAAGTATTGTGTCGTATCCATCTCTAAAGCTAATAATATTGTCATGTACTACTGCTAACTTTGATGCTTCTATAATTTCTTTGTAGGATGCTTTATTTTGACCAAATTTAATATTATTTCTTAAACTGTCAGAGAACAAAAACGGTTCTTGAGGTACAAATCCAATATTAGATCTTAAATTATTTAGATTTAAGTTTTGAATTTCTTTTCCATCGATAAATATATTTCCTTTGTCCACGTCATACAAACGTCCAATTAGATCTAGAATAGTTGATTTCCCTGAACCTGTATGTCCTATTATAGCTAAAGTTTGTCCTTTTTTGATTTCAAAAGTGACACCTTTCAAAGCTTCAATTTCAGTATCCTCATAAGTTAAGTATACATTTTCAAATTTTATATTACCCTCTATTTTAGTTTTTAGCTCGTTCGTATTATAAATACTGGGTTTTTGCATGAGGAATTCATTAATTCTTTTTTGAGATGCTTCAGCTTCTTGGATCAATGAAGTTACCCAACCTATTGAAGCAACTGGCCAAGTTAGCATATTTACATATATTATAAATTCCGCTATCGTTCCTAAATTATCAATCTGCCCATCCATATATTGGTTACCTCCAATGTAGATAACTATTAAATTACTAATTCCAATAAGTAATAACATTAAAGGGTGAAAGAAGGCTTGTATCTTGGATAAGTTTAATCGTTTTTCACGCTGTGAGTTTGCTAGATCAGAAAATTTATTTTCAATTTGTGTCTCTAACGCAAATGTTTTGGTAATCCAGATCCCGCTAAAAAATTCTTGATTTGAAGAAGATAGCGTCGATAAGTGTGTTTGTACAATCGTACTTTGTCTATGAATAAATTTACTAAGGAAATAAATGGATATTGATAAAAAAGGAAGCGGTAATATTGTATAGATTGTTAGTGAAGGAGATTGATTGTACATATAGACTAAAGCTACAATAAATAGTGTCAAAGTGTTAATAGTATACATTACTGCTGGTCCGATATACATGCGAACTTTACTGACATCTTCGCTTATTCGACTCATAAGATCACCTGTTCGGTTTCGTTTATAAAAAGCAATCGAAAGTTGTTGATAATGATTATAGATTTCGTTTTTCAAATCAAATTCAACATATCGCGATACATTAATAAT
>JAQWYU010000253.1 GCA_029253805.1 Flavobacteriaceae bacterium
TTGACGAACAAAATAAGCTAGTAAAAGGGGGTGCTATAATAACCTCGGTCTCAGATTCTGTGTACTGCTCTAGCAGTTTAGAAACTAACTGTTCTGAATCGACATAATCATTATTCATCTTCCAATTTCCTGCTACAATTTGTTTTCTCATTTTAAATTATTTAAAAGTTTTTTGTCTGTTGTTTCTATTGCGTTAAATACTTTAATCACTCCATTTTTATCAATAATCAGATATCTAGGAATCCAATCTAATCCTAAAAAATCACCCAAAGCTCCTTTCCAGCCAGACTGCATAAAGAAATGGTTACCTTGTATTTCTAATCGATCAATACTCTTTTTCCATGCAAGTTTAGATTTATCAAGGGATAAGTAAATAAAATCGATTTCTGGGTGAGTCTGCTGAAGCATTTTAACTCCCGGAAGACCTTTTAAACAATCTTTACACCAAGAGGCCCACACATCAATAAATATAGTATTTCCCTTGTGCTGCTCAAGTATGGATTTAAAGGACACTGACTCGTCTTTAAGATTTATTAATTCATCCATTAAAGCTTCTTCAGAAAATTGTGTCTCCACTCTATTTTGACAACTCAAAATTGTAGTTATAAGTAAAGTAAATGCAAAAATGTTCTTCATATCTCAATAATTATTAAGCATTAAGTTTGATTTTTGGGTCTAGATAGGAATAAATAAAATCAACCAAAATATTTATGATTACAAAAGTAAGGGCAATTATTAAAACCGCACCCATGATTACGGGTAAATCTAAAGTGTTTAACGCATTTACAATTTCCTTACCCAGTCCATTCCATGAAAAGATGTATTCTACAAAAACTGCACCCGCTAGTAATGAAGCAAACCATCCAGATACAGCAGTAACTACAGGGTTTAAAGCATTTTTTAGTGCATGTTTCGTAATGACCTGAAACGCACTCAAACCCTTTGCTCTGGCTGTTGTTATATAGTCTTGATTAAATACTTCTAACAAAGAGTTCCGCATCAATTGTGTAACAACAGCTAAAGGACGAATCCCTAGAACAAAAGCTGGTAATATTAAGTTTTTTAACTTCAAAACATTGTCTTCGCCAAAGTCATCTAATTCATAAAGACTCCCCGACATTTCTAGCCCGGTAAATTCATGTAATAAAAAACCAAATATCCAAGCTGCTAATATTGCACTAAAAAAAGAAGGCAAACTCATTCCTAATGTACTTATGATTAGTAATAATTTATCAATAAAATTATCTTTATAAATTGCTGAAATTATTCCAAAAAATAATCCAATAATTAATGCAATGCTGATCGATGCAACAGCCAAAATAATTGTATTTGGAAGCGTCTCACTAAGTATCTGACTTACTTTTTTTCCCTGTTTGGTAAAAGAAGTTCTTAGAAAAGGATATTTTAAAACAAGAATTAAACTAGATGTTTCAAAAAGTTTTTTGTAATTATAATCATGTGATTCTAAAAATGTATAGTTTTTAGGATTCTTATCGTGAAAAGATACTGGTGACAAATCATTTAAATAATATAAATATTGTGTCAAAATCGGCTGATCAAAACCATATTTTTGTTTTACTATTGCCAACTGAGCTTCGTCTTCATTTTGACCCAACATCATTTGAGCGGGATCTCCTGGCAACACATTAAAAAGCAAGAAAATAGCAGTAATTACTCCAAAGAGAGTCCAGAAAGCATGGTGTATTTTTTTTAGTAGGTAACTTTCCAATAGTATTTATAAATCTAGATTATCAATATCATTCCAATGCACTTTTTGCTTAACAGTACCACGGTTTAAAATTAAAACTCCTGGATTAGAGCGAACAACTGTTTTGAGCGCTTTTTCATCGCACAGATAAAACTCAAAGTCAAGACCAAAAGACGATTTAATTTTCTCTTTAGCATCGTTTCCGGAGGCACTTAAACCAATGACTGTATAACCATTAGATTTAGCGTTTTTAGAAAATAATTTCAATTTCTCTAACCCTTCACTTTCAGCAGACTCTAAGCTATAAGATACTACCATCGCTAGTTTCTCGTTCTTCAGAAAGTCTACCGTTAAATCTTCCCTATCAGATTCTATTGAAAAATCTAATATCGAAGGTTGATAGCCTTCCTTAACTACTCTCGTTTCTACACTCACATAATCTCCGTTCACGTCAGGATAAGAACCGTCAGTTTTGACGATTTTCTGTTTTCCATCAACATCAAAGGTCCAAGTAAATTCTTGAACTACTTTTGGGGCGTTTTCAGGCGTACTCATGTTTGTTAATAGGTTGTCTCCTATTTTATATGCTCTAAAATCGATACTTGGAAGATGCATCAGTACATGGTATCCAAAACCAAGACTGGCAATAAAACTCAAAAATGCAATAAATGATGTTAGTAAAGGCTTAAGTAGTGGAGTGATATAAGATTTTCCCAAGAAAAGAATCACAATAAATACCAGCAACACAACATCTTTTGTAAAACTTTCCCAAGGAGTTAATTTCAAAGCATCACCAAAACAACCACAGTCTTTAACTTTATCAAAATAAGCTGAATAAAAAGTTAAGAAAGTAAAAAATACAATCATCAGGAGCAAACTCCAAACTGTAAATTTGGGTTTGTAACCAATTAACAAGAAAACTCCAAGGACAACTTCAAAAACAACTACAATAATAGAAATAGCTAATGCATGAGGCTCTAAAAAAGTAATATTTAAAACCTCAGCGCTAAAATATTCTTGTAACTTATATGAAAAACCCAATGGATCATTTAACTTAACAAAACCAGAAATAATAAAGAGAATTCCAACAAAGATTCTTGAAATTGAGACTAGTATTTTCATATCACGATTCGTTTAAGTGTATTAGTGCAAATACTGCATAATTGATCATATCTTGATAATTGGCATCTATCCCTTCACTAACAAGCGTATGCCCAGCATTGTCTTCAATCTGTTTAACACGCAATAATTTTTGTAAAATTAAGTCCGTTAATGAACTTACACGCATGTCACGCCATGCCTCTCCATAGTCATGGTTTTTATCCATCATGAGCTGTTTGGTGATGGTAATTTTCGTTTCATACAATGAAACAGCCTTTTCAAAAGATAAATCAGGGTGTTCAACAACACCTTCTTCTATCTGAATTAAAGCCATTACACAGTAATTAATGATCCCTACAAACTCACTTACTGCACCCTCATCTACTTTTTGAACAGCGTTTTGCTGCAATCCCCTAATCCTTTGTGCTTTTATAAATATTTGGTCAGTAAGGGATGGTAATCTAAGAATACGCCAAGCACATCCATAGTCTTTCATTTTTTTTACAAACAGGTCTTGACAAACCTGGACAACGGTGTCGTATTCTTTTGAAGTATTTTGCATGAAATAAATCGAATTTTGCGTAAATTTCGCTTAAAATATTTAAAACATCAAGATTTATGTTTTAAATCTTAATAAACACAAACATCCATAGCTATTTATGACCCTAAATTGTAACGGAAAACTCATTGATCTCAATACACCTAAAGTGATGGGAGTCTTAAATGTGACTCCAGATTCATTTTTTGATGGTGGGAAGTTCAAAAATGATAAAAGTTTTTTATCTCAGGCTGAAAAACTAATTGGTGAAGGAGCTGATTTTATTGATATTGGAGCTTACAGTTCGAGGCCAGGTGCAGATTTTGTTTCTGAAAAAGAAGAGATGAACCGACTGATTCCTATTGTTAACTTGATCCATAACAGCTTTCCCGATACTACTATCTCAATCGATAGCTTCAGGAGTGAGGTGATTAAAAAATCAATCCAAGCTGGTGGTGCTATAGTAAATGATATTTCAGCCGGACAATTAGACCCTATGATGTTTGAGACTGTAGGTAAACTTGGTGTCCCCTATGTAATGATGCACATGAAAGGTACCCCACAAACAATGCAGCAGATGACAACTTATTCAGATTTAATAAAAGACATTTACTATTACTTTTCAGAGCGAATTAATCTGGCTAAAAAGCACCAGATTAACGATCTCATAATCGATTTGGGCTTTGGATTCTCAAAAACTTTGGAACAAAACTTTAAACTACTCAATTCATTGGATTTCTACACAAACTTGAACCTTCCTTTATTAGTTGGTGTTTCTAGAAAATCCATGATATATAAAACAATAGATACCAATCCAGATAATGCTCTTAATGGAACCTCAGCGCTAAATATGGTAGCGCTGAACAAAGGAGCGAAAATACTAAGAGTTCACGATGTTAAAGAAGCGATAGAATGTATTAAACTTCACGAAGCTCTTACGAAATAGTGTTCATTTTATATTTATTATATTTATTGAAAATTTAAAGACCTTTTGGACATATTTAATGACTTACTAAATTTCAATGTATTAGATGTAATCGACATAATCTTGGTCGCTTTATTACTATACTATGTATACAAGTTAATTAAGGGAACTGTTGCTATTAATATCTTTTTTGGTAGTGTTATTTTCTATCTTTTTTACCTTTTAGTTGACGTCCTACAAATGCGAATGCTAAGTACTCTTTTGGGTGGATTTATGAGTGTTGGAATTATTGCTTTAATTGTTGTTTTTCAGCCCGAAATACGTAAGTTTTTGTTAATGATAGGATCTACCAA
>JAQWYU010000254.1 GCA_029253805.1 Flavobacteriaceae bacterium
ATATTGTATTTTTCAGGAACCTAAACAGAACAACTACTGTCAAAATCTATGATATAAATATGAGACTAGTTAAGTCAGAGTCTATAGATTCAAATCAAATTTTAATAGAAGACCTAAACACTGGGATCTATTTTGTTGAAGTTGATGGATCTGTTAAAAAACTAATTAAGAAGTAAATTAAATTGCCTTATTTAAATAAAAACTAGCACTTTTAAAGTGCTAGTTTTTAATTAAGATACTAAACCAAACTAATGATACTAACTAAAAATAAATCACTTAAAATACTCACTATATTATTTGCTATTTTCGTGTCTTCATACTCTTATGGACAATCAATGATAGTTAAAGGTAAAGTTGTGGATGAAAAAGGGTTTCCCTTAATAGGTGTTACAATAATTGAAGAAGGAATTAACAATGGAGCCGCCACTGACTTTGACGGGAACTACGCTTTAAATGTAAAGTCACCAGAAGCAAGCCTAGCTATTTCATACATTGGTTTTAAAACTCAAGTAATAGCCATTAATGGAGAATCTACAGTTAATATTATTATGGTTGAAGATCTTGAATCATTGGAAGAGGTTCAAGTTGTTGCATTTTCAAAACAGAAAAAAAATAGTGTTATTGGATCGATTTCGACGGTTAAAGCCTCTGAACTAAAAATCCCATCTTCAAATTTAACAACTGCCTTTGCAGGTAAAATTGCAGGGCTTATCTCATACCAACGTTCTGGGGAACCTGGAGCAGATAATGCTGAGTTTTTTATTCGTGGAGTAACAACGTTTGGTTATAAAAATAATCCATTAATCCTACTTGACGGACTAGAAATTACGACTGAAGACCTAGCACGTTTAGAACCCGATAATGTTGCTACATTCTCAATCATGAAAGATGCAACAGCGACATCGTTATACGGAGCACGTGGAGCAAATGGAGTCATTTTAGTTACAACCAAAGAAGGAAAAAAGGGTAAAGCACGAATTTCATTTAGATATGAAAATAACTTCTCTGCGCCTTCAAAAATCCCAAGTTTTCTGGGTGCAGTTGACTACATGAGAATGTATAATCAAGCCCAAAGAATGCGGGATCAATCAGCATTACTAAAGTACTCCATACAACAGATTACTGGAACAGAACAAGGATTAAACCCTGAATTATATCCCGATGTAAATTGGCACGATGAATTGTTTAATGATTTTGCATTAAATAAAAAAGTTAATTTAAATATCTCAGGTGGTGGAGATGTCGCCCAATACTATTTATCAGTGTCACATGCAAATGAAAATGGATTGTTAAAAGTAGACCCCCTAAGTAACTTTAATAATAATATTGAAATTAAGCGCTCCAACTTGAGAGCGAATATTAATGTCAATCTAAGTAAAACTACAGAAATAGCTGTTAAATATTATTCTTTGTTTGAACGTTACAATGGCCCTATTGATAATGCTACTAGGATTTTTGAAATGGTAGCAGACGCCAATCCTGCTAACTTTCCAAAAACATTCACACCCGACCAAAATACAATGAATTTAAGTCATACGCTTTTTGGAAATAAAGGAAATGGTGGCTATCCCAATCCGTACGCAGAAATGGTAAAAGGATATAAAGATCGTTTCAAAAACACCACATTAGCGCAGTTTGAATTAAAACAAGACTTGTCATTCATTACAGAGGGGTTGAAGATTAGAGGAATGGGGTCGGTAAGAACCTACTCAATGAATCAAAATGATAGAAGTTTTACACCTTTCTTTTATGGAATTGGACAACTAGAAACAGATTTGGGAATATCAAATTATTTGTATCAAATTCAAGAAGGAACCGAATTTTTAAACAACCCAAACATTGAAAACGAGACTAACAGTAACTTTTATTATCAACTAGTTACTGAGTATAATCGGACATTTAATGAAAAACACGAGGTTGGGGGGCTTTTAGTAGCTAATGCTTCTGAAGCTTTAAACACCATCGGAGGAGGTACTGCATTTACAACGTTGCCATCAAGAAATATGGGGGTTTCTGGCCGAGCATCGTACAATTATGACAGTCGATTTTTTGCGGAATTTAATTTTGGATACAACGGATCTGAAAAGTTTGCAAAGGAAAATCGATTTGGATTTTTTCCTTCGGCAGGATTTGGATGGATAATTTCTAATGAAGATTTCTTTGAAAAAAACATACCATCAGTAAACTTATTTAAGCTCAGATATACATATGGTCTTGTGGGTAATGATGGTATATCTGGTGCAGAAGACAGATTCTTCTATCTGTCAGAAGTCAATCTAAACAACGGTGGCACGGGTTATAACTGGGGAATCAACTATAATAACTACTACAATGGATACAACATCAACCGTTACGACAATGAAAGTGTTACCTGGGAGGTAGCTGAAAAAGCAAATTATGGTCTTGAAGTTGGTTTATTAAACAAGTTAACCATTCTAGCAGAATACTTTGAAGAACATAGAAAGAATATTTACATGGAACGTCAGTACATTCCAGAAACTATGGGGCTAACAACCTCAATTAATAGTAATATTGGAGAGGTAAAGGCCAAGGGTATTGATATTTCTGTTGATTACAACCATGCCTTTTCGGGAGACTTCTACATCACAGCTCGGGGAAACTTTACTTACAGCACTAACGAGATTTTAGTAAATGGTGAACCTGAGTACCAAAATCAAAATTTGAGTAGAATTGGACAACCTATCAATCAGCAATGGGGGTATATAGCAGAGCGATTATTTATTGATGAAGAAGATATAGCTAACTCCCCAGAGCAATTTAACGGATTTGGATCAACAAACACCTACTTGCCAGGTGATATCAAATATAAAGATGTTAATCAAGATGGGGTAATTAACCAACTCGATCAAGCACCAATTGGTAAACCTTATGTTCCAGAAATTGTGTACGGATTTGGATTTTCTACAGGGTACAAAGCATTTGACTTTTCAATTTTTATGCAAGGAGCTGCTAGAACTTCTTTCCTAATAGAACCCAACAAAGTATCTCCATTTGTTAATGAACGTAATGCGCTAGATATTATAGCAAATAACTATTGGTCTGAAAATAACCCAGACCCCAACGCATTTTGGCCTCGTCTATCGGTTAGCCCTGTTGAAAATAACGAAAAGCCTTCCACTTGGTGGCTGAGGGATGGAGATTTCTTACGTCTTAAAAGTATAGAGGTTGGGTATACATTCCCTGAAACTGAAACAGGCTTTTTCTCAAACTTAAATGCTCGTGTATATTGTACTGGATTAAACCTTTTAAATTTTGCTAAATTTGATTTATGGGATCCAGAAATGGCTGGAAATGGGCTCGGCTATCCGCCTCAAAGAGTTCTTAATTTAGGAGTGCAATTAAAATTTTAAAACCAAAATAAAATGATTTTAAAAAACAATATTTTTTATATTTCCTTTTTAGGATTTTTAGCCCTTACAAGTTGTGAAGACTATCTAGACATTGTACCTGACGGAACACAAGAGCTTAGTTTGCTTTTTAATAGAAAAGAAACAGCTTATAACGCCCTGGCCAATTGTTACAGCTATTTACCAAAGAATGACGGCGTTTACTCTTCTTATGTTTTGGCTAGCGATGAACTGACCACACCAGTTGACAAGGAAACAAACGCCATAAAGATGATGAAAGGGCAACTTAACAACTCAAGCAGTCTTAATAACGGTAAGCCAATAATGAGTTATTGGTCAGGATATTCTGCGAACGGTTCATCCCAAGAATCACTATGGGAAGCTATTAGAAGTTGCAACACTTTAATAGAAAATATTGATCTGGTTGTTGACATGACTCAACAAGAAAAAAATT
>JAQWYU010000255.1 GCA_029253805.1 Flavobacteriaceae bacterium
AAATCTGTAGATCGTTTGAGATAAACCTAATATTATTAGTGCGTAAAAAACCTCAGTATTTCTGAGGTTTTTTTTATGGATTTCTTTTAAACTCTATGACTTCCAGGTTTTGAATTTTCTTTTCAGAAATCTCAAACCTAAGCATGGTCCTTACTTTATGAAATCCGTGAGTACCAGCGGCTCCTGGATTCATATGCAATAGTTTAAGTTTTTTATCATTAATAACTTTTAATATGTGTGAGTGACCAGAAATAAATAAATCAGGAGTATGTATTTTAATTTGCTCTCTTACTGCTAGTGCATAGCGACCGGGATAACCTCCTATGTGAGTTATCCACACTTTTACTCCTTCGCATCTAAATTTTAGATGCTCAGGAAACTCAAGGCGAGCTTCTGAGTTATCAATATTTCCATATACAGCTCTTAGCGGTTTTAGTTTCTTTATGGTATCTGTCACTTTTAAGTTACCAATATCACCCGCGTGCCATACTTCATCTGCTTGATGCACGTATTTAATGATGTCCTCTCCAATGAAGCTGTGTGTGTCAGAGAGCAATAATATTTTTGTCATTAGAAAATGTTAAAGTGAAAGCTTTTAATGGTAAAGTCTATTTATCTTTGCTAATACAACACAAAAGTATCAAAATAGCTTGAGATATTTTATTGATTTATCTTATAATGGTCGGGCCTACCATGGCTGGCAAATACAACCCGATATCACAACGGTTCAATCGGAACTCAATAATGCACTAACTACTGTACTAAGAGCACCCTTAGATTGTATGGGTGCAGGACGTACTGACACTGGCGTGCACGCCAAAATGATGGTTGCGCATTTTGATTTTGACAAGGAAATAGATACTTATGATATTGTCTATAAACTTAACGTGTTCCTCCCAAAAGATATTCATATTAATTCAATAAATAAAGTATATTTAGAAACACATGCACGCTACAGTGCCTTGAGCAGAACCTACTTATATGAAATCTCAAGAACAAAAGATGCTTTTAATTATCAAAACACGCATACATACACACTTCCATTGGATATAAATCTTATGAACCAAGCAGCCAAACTATTATTTGAATACACTGACTTTCAATGTTTTTCTAAAGTTAAAACAGATGTTAAAACTTTTAAGTGTCAAATTATGGAAGCTAAGTGGGTACTCATTGACAATAAACTTAGTTTTAAAATTAAAGCGGATCGTTTTCTGAGAAATATGGTGCGTGCCATAGTTGGAACAATGATCTATGTGGGTGCAAGAAAAATAACATTGGAAGAGTTTAGGGCAATTATTCAGTCCAAGAATAGATCAAGAGCAGGAACTTCTGCTCCAGCTCAAGGTCTTTATCTAGTAGAAATAGAATATCCAAAATCTATATACCTTAATGAAAAACTCTAAAAAAAATGCTTTTGATGCGCCTTTGTTTAAAAGGCTTTTGCATTATGTTAAGCCCTATAGATGGGTTTTTGCTCTTTCATTGATCACTGTGATTGGGTTAGCGGTTTTCGGTGCCTTACGTCCTAAAGTTTTACAGTTAGCTATCGATGAAAATATTGAGCAAAAGATTGAGCTAGGCTTTGTTAAATATATTCTAATAATGTTTGGATTATTATTTTTAGAAGTCACATGCAATCTTCTTTTTATATACTATGCTAGTTGGCTGGGCCAATCGGTAGTAAGAGACGTTCGAATCAAATTATTTAAACATATTCTTGGTTTTAGAATGAAATATTTTGACAAATCTTCAGTAGGAGTTTTGATTACGCGAACTGTTACTGACATGGAACGAATTGCCGATATTTTTGGAGAAGGCTTGTTTATGATATTTAGTGATATTTTAAAAATGGGGGTTGTTGGATTTGTAATGTTTTATATGAATTGGCGTTTAAGCATTATTGTTTTCTTTGCTCTTCCAATTGTGTTGATAGCAACCAAGATATTTCAAAAATATATGAAAAAGGCATTTGAAGACGTACGAACTGAAGTCTCAAATTTAAATTCTTTTGTGCAAGAACGGATTACAGGAATGAAAATCGTTCAAATATTTGCTAGAGAAGACATAGAGTATAAAAATTTTAAAGAAATTAATGCGCGACACAGAAAGGGTTGGATTAAAACTGTATGGTACAATTCTGTTTTTTTTCCAATTGCAGAATTATTATCGTCTATAACTTTAGGTACAGTTATATGGGTAGGCGGTCTTAACACGGTTCTCGATCAAACAGCTACAGTTGGAGATTTAACAGCTTTTATTATGATGGTTCCTATGATGTTCAGACCATTAAATCAGATTGCTAATAAATTTAATACACTCCAAATGGGAATGGTAGCTGCCGACCGGGTATTTAAAGTTTTAGATACTAAATCAAACATACAAGCCTACGGAAAAGCTACAATTCAAAATATTAAAGGAGACTTAGAATTTTCAAAAGTGAAGTTTTCATATGTTAAAAATGAAAAAGTCTTAAAAGGGATTTCATTTAAAGTAGCTGCTGGAGATACTATAGCTATTGTTGGCTCCACAGGAGCAGGAAAATCTACTATTGTTAATTTATTAAATCGTCTGTACGATATTGATTCAGGTAAGATTACAATTGATACCATAGATATAAAAACATTAGCTCTAAAGAATTTAAGACAAAACATTGCAGTTGTGCTTCAAGACGTCTTTTTATTTGCTGATACCATATTAAATAACATAACTCTTAATAATTCAGCTATAAGTGAGTTAGATGTTAAATCTGCAGCTAAAGAAATAGGGGTTCACAAATTTATAATGAGTCTTCCAGGTGGCTATAATTATAACGTAAAAGAACGAGGGGTTATGTTGTCATCCGGACAAAGGCAGTTAATATCATTTTTAAGAGCATATGTAACTAATCCAAAAATTTTAATTTTAGATGAGGCAACTGCTTCAATCGACTCTCATTCTGAGCAAATGCTTCAAAAAGCCACTCAAAAAATTACCCATGGGCGAACCTCTATTGTGATAGCTCACCGATTGGCAACTATCAAAAAGTCAGACATGATTATTGTGTTAGAAGCTGGTGAAATTGTGGAGACAGGAACTCATAAGGAATTACTGTCGATCAAAAACGGGTGGTATAGAAATTTATATGATGCGCAGTTTTTGCTTGATCAAACACAGCTTAAGACAAATCAATCTTAAGCTTTTTGATAAGCTCTAAATTATCTTTGAAAATAACAAATTCACCATTACTTACGTAGGAAACTAATCCAGTTTCCTCGCTCACAACAATAGCTAAGGCGTCTGTTTTTTCTGAAATTCCTATAGCTGCTCGGTGTCTTAGTCCAAAGTGAGAAGGAATATTTTTTTCATTGTTCACAGGCAGTATTACTCTTGTTGCTTTAATTATATTATTAGATATTATAATTGCTCCATCGTGAAGCGGGCTATTTTTAAAAAATATACTTTCTAAAATTGGTTGGGTAACAGTAATGTTCATTTCATCACCAGTTTCTACTAAAAAATCTAGATTGTTATTACGCTCTATTACAATAAGTGCCCCTGTTTTGGAGTCTCCCATCTTAGCACTTGCTCTGACAATTGTTTCTGCATCTGAGATATTTGTCCCTTGTGTTTTTAAAAAATTAAAACGTTTAATCAATGAACCATTTTTTCTAAAGTTGGTAGAACCTATCATTAACAAAAACTTACGTATCTCGGGCTGAAAAACAACAATTAAAGCAATAATTCCAACACTCATAAATCCGCCCAAAAGAGTACTTAGCATTCGCATTTGCAGGACATCAACTAAAAGGTAAAAAAGATAGAAAATAACACTACCAAAAAAGATATTAATTGCAACTGTTCCCTTAATTAACTTGTATACATAGTATAGTAATAAAGCGACCAAGATTATGTCGATTATATCTAATACATTAAAATTTAGTAAGTCGTAAAATATG
>JAQWYU010000256.1 GCA_029253805.1 Flavobacteriaceae bacterium
CCTGCTATAAAAGCTTTCAAAGGGTTTAATAGTTTTGAAGCTAAAAGTGAGTTCATTATTGAAGGAGACTTTAAATACTACAAATCAAAACATACAGAATCTGTTAGTTCTAAACTAGGAATCAATGATAATACTGATTTCATAGGAAAAGTTGAATTTGCTTACAAAAACAAATCATATTCTTTGGATGTAGGAAGACAGGGATTTACAATGGTAGGGGATCTTACATCGGGTGAGTCAACCTATGGTGGTGGACGCTACCTTTACCTAGATCTACCTGAGACTGACGGAACAGTTAGTTTAGATTTTAACTACTTATACAACCCCCCTTGCGCCTTTTCAGAATTTACCACTTGTTTATTTCCCCCGCTACAAAATCAATTACCAATCGAAGTCAAAGCAGGAGAACGTATCGCAAAGCGCTTTAATTTTAAATATTTATTGTAACAAATTATACATTTAGTCTACTAATGATTGTATTAACTAAATTTTATTGACACAAGACATAGAACATAACTTTGTTGAGCTTTTACAAAAGCATCAAAACATCGTACACAAAATTTGCAGAATCTATACAGATAATGATCACGCACACAATGATCTGTTTCAAGAAATTAGTATTCAGTTATGGAAAGCATTCCCTAAATTTAGAGGAGACTCAAAGTTTAGTACGTGGATGTATAGAGTAGGATTAAATACGGCAATCACCTTATATCGAAAATCTTTACGCAATATAAAAAGCCAACCTATTGAATCGGTTGCATATAAACTATCTCACGAAGATTATGATGATACCAAAGACCAGCAACTAAGGTTAATTTATGAAGCCGTTAAAAAGCTAAATGATATTGACAAAGGAATTATTTTCCTATATCTAGAGAGAAAAAACTTTAAGGAAATTAGCGATACTTTAGGTATTAGCGAAGTCAATGCACGCGTGCGAATGAATCGTATAAAAACAAAATTGAAAACTCAATTAAACGCTTAATTATGGACGAATTAGAGCTACTAAAAAAAGATTGGGAGAAGTCGACAAAAAAATATCCCAATTTAAGTAAAGAAGAAATTTATGGAATAATATCTAAGAGGTCTTCCTCAATCGTAAAATGGATTTTCATAATTAGTATACTAGAGTTTATCCTTTGGACAGCTCTAAGCTTTTTTGGAGATAGTGATCAAGTATTGGAAAAAATACAAGCCTATGATTATGGATTCATCTACAATGCTGTATTTATTATTAGCTATATTATCATATTTGTATTCATTTATTTGTTTTATAACAACTATAGAAATATCGCTGTTACTGAAAATACAAAAGTGCTTATGGAACAAATCTTAAAAACACGTAAAACAGTTAAACAGTATGTAATTTATAACCTTTCCATGATGGTTCTTGGTATTCCCATGGCAGTAATGATGGAGCTGTCAAATAATACTGAAACACAGACTTTGCTTTCTGACATTGAATCTAAAGGCGATAATAATCTTTTTATATTTTATCTAATTATTATAATCGTTTCCATTATAGCAATTGTTGTTATAGTAGCAATATTTTTAGGATTTTACTACCTAGTTTACGGGCTATTATTAAAACGCTTAAAGAAAAATTACAAAGAACTTAAGATAATAGCTAATCTAGAATAGTACTACCAATCTCTTTTTTTGTTAAGAGATTCATTTTCTAACAAGTCCCGTTTTGAGATTACTTTTAAAAATGAAGGATGCTGCTCAATAGCATATTCAATTTTTTCAACAATTTGGTCAATAGACTCTATATCATAGTCGATCTCT
>JAQWYU010000257.1 GCA_029253805.1 Flavobacteriaceae bacterium
GGTACTTAGCATTAAAACAAGGTCACTTTAAAAAACAAAATATTGAGATTTGTTGGAATGATTATTCTGGTGGTACTGGTCAAATGACTAAAGCACTACGCGAGAATGTGATTGACATGGCAGTGATTCTTACAGAAGGAATTATTAAAGATATTACTGAAGGAAGCCCTTGTAAAATTGTTCAGGTTTTTGTAGAATCTCCTCTAATATGGGGTATCCATGTCGCTCAAGACTCTCAATTTAAAGACCTTAATAGTCTCAAAGGAAAACGAGTTGCAATCAGTAGATATGGGTCTGGATCCCATTTAATGGCCTATGTTAATGCAATGAAACATAAATGGAATACGGCTTCCAATTTAGAATTTGAAGTAGTTAAAGACCTTAATGGCGCTGTTGAATCTTTAAGCAATAAAAAAACTGACTACTTTATGTGGGAGAGATTTACTACTAAACCCTTAGTGGATCAAAAAGTATTTAGACGCTTAGGTGACTGTCCAACCCCTTGGCCCTGTTTTGTAATTGCTGTGCGTGACGAATTCATTAATGATGAGAAACAAACGCTTAAAAGTATTCTAAAAACAATTAACGCAATCACAACAAGTTTTAAAGAAATTCCAAAAATAGATCGTATTATTTCAGAACGATACCAACAAAAAAATGAAGATGTAATAGAATGGTTAAAGCTAACGGAATGGTCACAAAAAAATATAAACCCTACAACAATAGAGGATATTCAAAACCAGCTACTTCAGCTAAATATTATTTCTGAAAAATGGACTTATGATCAATTGGTATGCAAACTTTAAAACGACCCCCACTTTATTTCAGACTTTCCTTTTATCGACAACAATGCATTCGTTTTACTGAAATGATTATTTCCAAACCAATATCCACGATTTGCACTCAAAGGAGATGGATGACCACTCTCTAAAATAACATGCTTACTCATATCTATCAATTTTTTTTTATTTTTAGCTATGCTACCCCATAAAAGAAAAATAAGATCTGTTTTCTGTTCCGATAAAGTAATAATAACTTGATCTGTAAAATTTTCCCATCCTTGTTTTTGATGACTACCGGCTTGATTTGAACGTACGCTTAGGGTGGAATTTAGAAGAAAAACTCCTTGATGAGCCCATTTGGTTAAATCACCACTCTCTGGAATAGAAAGCTTCATATCTAATTCTAATTCCTTAAAAATATTTCTCAATGACGGTGGATAAGCCATTCCTTTATTTACAGAAAAACACAAACCGTTGGCTTGTCCTTTTCCATGATATGGGTCTTGACCAATAATCACAACTCTAACAGCTTCAAATGAGCAGCTATTAAACGCATTAAAAAGTTGATCAATCGGAGGGTAACAGATTTGTTCAGAATACTGCGAATAAACAAATTTACTTAATGCTCTAAAATAGGGCTTATCAAATTCCGATTTTAGATGATAACGCCAAGTTCCTTGTAATTGTAACATATGATTATAAATCACTTTATATATAGATCTTAAACCTCAAATTTAAACTATATATTTTAAACATTAATACTTACATTTGTAGAAGGTAATGTTTGAACGCAATGATTAATATTTCTAAGAAAACTTTACAAGATTTAGAATTTGAATCTGTTATTACACAGGTTGCTTCTTATAACGTAACATCACTAGGGAAAACGGCGATTCTCGAAACAATTCCTTTCTCAAAAAGAACCAATGTAATTGAAGCCCTTCAACTTACTAACGAATTTTTAGCGTCATTTGAAAATGAGAATCGGATCCCTAACCACGGATTTGATTCGATTACAAAAGAACTTAAATTAATTAAAATAGAAGACAATTATTTAGAAATTGAAGGATTTCGAAAAATTGTGAGCATTTGTACAACCACAAATGTTCTCTTAAAATTCTTTAAGAAATTTCATGAATACTATCCATTGCTAAACGGACATTCTTCACAAATAGAAACTAACACAAGTATTTCTGAATCTATCAATAGTGTCATTGATAAATATGGTGAAATTAGAAATGATGCTTCAGACACACTCTATAATCTGCGAAAATCAATTCAAGCGGTAAGAACAAAAGTTAATACTAGTTTCAACTCAGCTCTAAGTATGTATAACAGTGCAGACTATTTGGATGATATTCGTGAGACCGTTATGGAAAATCGTCGTGTTTTAGCTGTTAAAGCCATGTACAGACGTAAAGTCAAGGGCAGTATCATGGGAGCCAGTAAAACTGGTAGTATTGTTTATGTTGAACCAGACACAACACAGCAACACCAACGTGATCTCAATAATTTAGAATTTGAAGAAACAGAAGAGATAAAACGAATTTTGCTCGAGCTCACTAGCTTTGTTAGTGGCTTCTCACCGATTTTAGAATCCTATCAATTATTTTTGACAAAACTTGATATTATCTATGCCAAAGCAAAATATGCAAAATCTATAGATGCTATTTCTCCGGAGATTACTGATCATCAAGAAATTGACCTGGTAAATGCTTACCATCCACTTTTGCTAGTTTCCAATAAAAGTGAAGGTATCACCACTTTTGCTCAAACTATTACCATGACAACAGAAAGTCGGATCATAGTAATATCAGGACCCAATGCTGGTGGCAAAAGTATTACACTTAAAACTGTAGGACTGCTACAATTGATGGTGCAATCAGGAATGCTTATCCCTGTTCATGAACGTTCAAAACTCTGTTTATTTGACTCCATAATAAGTGATATTGGTGATAATCAGTCCATTGAAAATCACTTAAGTACCTATAGCTATCGTCTAAAGCAAATGAATCATTTTTTGAAGAAATGTAACAAGAATACGCTATTTTTAATTGACGAATTTGGAACAGGAAGTGACCCTGAATTAGGTGGTGCTTTAGCTGAAACGTTTCTTGAAGTCTTTTATGAACGTGAAGCTTTTGGGATTATCACAACACATTACAGTAATTTAAAATTACTCGCCAATGAACTCCCGCATATTCAAAATGCGAATATGTTATTTGATGAAAAAACCTTACTACCATTATATAAATTAGTCATTGGACAAGCAGGAAGCTCTTTCACATTTGAAGTTGCACAAAAAAATGGTATTCCTTTTAGTTTAATTAATCGATCAAAAAAGAAAATTGAACGTGGTAAAATTAGATTTGACAAAACCATTACAAAGCTTCAAAAAGAACGTTCCAAGCTTGAAAAGACAGAACGTGCTTTGAAGCGAAATGAGATTAAAAAGAGTATTGAAGCAGATAAACTAGAAACGACTAATGCTAAGGCTAAAAAAAAACTACAGAGCTATCAGGAGCTTTTTGACAGTAATCAACGCTTAATTTACCTTGGACAAAAAATTAATGACTTAGGGGAAAGCTATTTAGAAAACAATCGAAAACGCGAATTAATGAACGAGCTTTTTAAACTAGTGCAAGTTGAAAATTCAAAACGTCAAAAAGTCTCCCTAAAGCAAAAAAGAATTCTAAAAGCTAAAGAAAGAGAACTCAAAAAAGAAGTAGACCAAAAAGTTGATGTTATTCGCAAACAAAAAAAGAAACAAAAAGAAATAGCAGCACTTGTACCCCAAAAACCAAAACGCGTTCTTGTTATTGGAGACTCGGTACGATTGGAAGATGGACGGGCCGTTGGAACTTTAGATAAACTCGAGAAAAACAAAGCTATTGTCAATTATGGACTATTCACAACTACAGTAAGCGTGGACCGACTGGAGTACGTAAAAACTAAAAAATAATGGATAACATCATCTTCTTTGACGGCGTTTGCAACCTCTGTAATAAAAGCATAAATAGACTTATAAAAAATGATGTAAAAAAGAAGTTTAAGTTTGCCTCACTACAGAGCGATTTTGCAATGTCTTTTGTACCTAATAAACTAATAAACCACAAAAATCTTGATACTATTTTGCTTTACAAGGAAGGTCAATTCTACGATAGAAGCAACGCAGTACTGAACATTTGCAAAGCTTTAGGGGGTGGGTTTAACTTATTTTTAATTGGGTATATTATTCCTCGTTTTGTACGCGATGCCATGTATCGTTTAGTGGCGAACAATCGCTATGAATGGTTTGGCAAAGAAGACCAATGTATGGTTCCTACAGATGATTTAAAAGACCGATTTTTAGATTAAGCTATTTTACTTTAAAATGGCTGATTCAAGTGTTGAATCTTGTTAGTTGTCTTTCCAAAGCCCATTTTCTTTATTTAACCTCATCTAAATTATCATCCCATTGTTTTGATCTTGGAGTGTGAAGTTTCCCTTCTAGTTTTGCAACAATCATGGAAACGGTGGCATCCCCTGTAACATTTACCATGGTACGACACATATCCAAAGGACGATCTACAGCAAAAATAAGGGCCAGACCAATGGCTAATTTATCCGCAGGAAACCCTACAGACTCGAGAACGATCACTAACATAACCATACCTGCTCCAGGAACTGCAGCACTTCCAATAGAAGCTAAAAGAGCCGTAAGTACTATCATTAATTGATCGGTAAAGGTCAGGTCAAAATCTAAAGCCTGTGCTATAAAAACAGCAGCCACAGCTTGGTATAAGCTGGTACCATCCATATTAATAGTTGCTCCTACAGGTAACACAAAACTAGAGACTTCTTTATCAACTCCTAAGTGTTCTTCTACGCGCTCCATAGTGACTGGCAGGGTTGCAGCACTACTACTTGTTGAAAATGCCAATAATTGAGCAGGACTAATTTC
>JAQWYU010000258.1 GCA_029253805.1 Flavobacteriaceae bacterium
AATTTTTTTCATAATAATTAATTTAATAGTTAATTTTTTAGTTATTGTGTTCAAATCTATAGTATTTTAACATATACCCCCTAAATTTTTAGGGTTGTAAAGTAATTTTTATAATATATTTATTTTATACCCCTAAAAATTTAGGGTATTGTATTTTTTTAGTATATATTTTTAATATTTCAATAATTGTGTTTTTAAAATAGTGTCTAGTTTGTGGTTTTTGGCTCTTTTTGCTCTGAAAATTATATTTCCTCAATTTTTGATTGATTATTTGACAATCAATCCTTCCTTATATTGCTCATTACGCATTAATGGCAATTCAAAATCGCAAATTCGAAAAACTGATGAAGCTTTTTTATAAATAAACTTATTGCCATTATATTACATCTTCAACGACGGTTTAAAGCTTCAAATAATTATAAGTATGTTAAAAAAACAAGGTCTTTATTTACCCGAATTCGAACATGACAATTGTGGTGCGGGGTTTATATGTAGTTTGACAGGAAAGCGCTCAAATGATATTATTCATAAGGCATTAGAGATTCTGGTTAAATTAGAACACAGGGGTGCTGTAAGCTCAGACGGAACTACTGGTGATGGCGCAGGTATTCTAATTGATATTCCTCACAAGTTCTTTAATATATTTTGTGATTTTGATCTCCCTGATGCCGGAGAGTATGCGGTTGGTAATGTGTTTCTTCCAAGGAAAGAAAACCAGAGGACTTATTGTGTTGAGGTTTTCGAAGAGGAAATAAAAAAACAAGGATTAAAAATTCTTGGCTGGAGAGACGTCCCTGTAAATAGTGATGTTTTAGGTGAAATTGCCAAGGAAACAGAGCCTTTTGTTAAGCAAATATTTATCAGTAAGTTAAACAGCAAACAATCAGAGTTCGATTTTAACCTAAAACTGTTTGCTGCTCGGAAAATAGCAGAACATACAATTTATGACTCTAAATTATCAGAGTCTAAATTCTTTTACCTCCTTAGCCTTTCTACTAAAATAATTATATTCAAAGGGTTGTTAAAGCCAGAACATATTAACGAATATTATTTAGACCTTTTCAACTCAGCACTAGATACGCGACTCGCTTTAGTGCATCAACGATTTTCAACAAATACATTTCCAACTTGGGACTTGGCTCAACCCTTTAGATATATTTGTCACAATGGTGAAATTAATACCTTACGTGGAAATGTGTCTCGTATGTTTTCACGAGAAGAAATTATAAAAAGTGACGCTTTTGGAGAGGATATAAAAAAAATAATCCCCACCATTCTCAAAGGAAAATCTGATTCGGCTACCTTGGACATGGTCGTTGAGTTGTTGTTAATGACGGGCCGATCGCTTCCAGAAGTAATGATGATGTTAGTGCCAGAAGCATGGGAAAAAAACCCAGATATGTCCGACTCTAAAAAGGCTTTCTATGAATACAACTCATGCCAAATGGAGCCATGGGATGGACCCGCCTCGATTCCTTTTACAGATGGAAACTTTATAGGGGCTGTTCTAGACCGTAATGGTTTGAGGCCCTCACGCTACACAGTAACTAAGGACGGGAATGTCATTATGTCTTCTGAAACAGGAGTTGTTGAAATTGAGCCAGAAGAGGTAGAGTTTCATGGGCGCTTAGAGCCAGGTAAAATGTTTTTAGTAGACATGAATGAAGGCCGGATTGTTAACGATGAAGAGATAAAGGAAAAGATTGCATCAAAACAGCCTTACAGGAAGTGGCTTGATGAAAATCTCATTCAGCTAAAAGATATTACAGCAAAAAAAGGTCCAATTATTCACAAAGAAGTTGACTTAATCAAAAGAGAATTAGCTTTTGGTTACACCAAAGAAGACATAAATACAATTATTCGGCCCATGGCTCAGTTAGGCAAAGAGCCGATTGGCTCCATGGGAAGCGATACTCCAATTGCTGTTTTATCTGAAAGACCGCAATTAATTTACAACTATTTTAAGCAAATATTCGCTCAAGTAACTAACCCGCCACTAGACGGAATTAGAGAAGAGTTGATCACAGATATTAGCCTTACTCTAGGAAGCGATACTAACATTTTTGATTGCAATTCACAGGCCTGTAAAAAATTAAAGATTCAAAACCCCGTTATTTCAAAACATGATTTAGATAAAATTAGAAATTACGATACAAACCCTAATTTTAAGGTTGAGTCTATTTCTATGCTTTATAAAATAAACCGTGGTTTAAACGAATTGGAAATCGCGCTTGAAGCCTTAGTGTCAAAGGCTTCAAAAGCAATAGACGCAGGTGCAAATATCATAATATTATCTGACCGATTTGTAGACGAGTATCATGCACCCATTCCTGCGCTATTAGCGTGTTCGTATGTAAATCATGCACTTCATAAGCTAAATAAGCGCTCGCGAGTCAGTTTGATAATTGAGTCAGCAGAGCCAAGAGAGGTTCATCATTTTGCACTTTTATTTGGTTTTGGAGCAAGTGCCGTAAACCCATACATCGTTAATGAAATTGTAGAGAATCAAATTAAAGACTCTGACATTACTGACCTAGATTACTTATCGGCTATAAAAAACTACAACAAGGCTGTTGGAAAAGGGATTTTAAAAGTGATGAATAAAATTGGAATTTCTACTCTTAACTCTTACCGTGGATCTCAATTGTTTGAATGTGTAGGGATTAACACTAATACGGTTGAAAAGTACTTTCCTAATACGCCAACAAGAATTCAAGGGATAGGACTTAGGGAAATTGAAAAAGAAATTTTAAAACGACACAAGAAGGCATTTAATTCTAATATAGAATCTGAAATTGAAATTGGAGGTGAATACAGATGGCGTCGTGGGCAGGAAAAACACATGTTTAACCCATTAACGGTGGCCAAGCTTCAGGAATCTGTACGCACGAATAAAGCATCTACTTTTAAAGAGTATTCTGAGCTTGTCAATGACCAGTCAACTCGTCTAATGACAATTAGAGGTCTTTTTGAATTTGACCAATTTGATCCAATTCCAGTTGAAGAGGTTGAACCATGGACAGAAATAGTGAAGCGCTTTAAAACTGGCGCAATGTCTTATGGGTCCATTAGTAAAGAAGCACATGAAAACCTTGCGGTAGCCATGAACAGAATAGGTGGAAAAAGTAATTCTGGTGAAGGAGGAGAGGATGAGGACCGATTTTATAAAAACGCACAGGGAGATTGGAGAAATTCGGCAATAAAGCAAGTTGCTTCTGGTCGATTTGGAGTTACCTCTAATTATTTAACAAGTGCCAATGAGGTTCAAATTAAAATCGCTCAAGGAGCAAAGCCAGGTGAGGGTGGTCAACTACCAGGGCCAAAAGTGAATGCGGAAATTGCAAAAACAAGAAACTCTACTCCTTATGTGGGGTTAATTTCGCCACCACCACACCACGATATTTATTCAATTGAAGATCTTTCACAATTAATTTACGACGTCAAGTCAGCTAACAGAGCCGCACGCATTAATGTGAAGCTCGTATCTGAAATTGGGGTAGGAACTGTGGCTGCAGGGGTTGCCAAAGCTAAAGCGGATGTTATTTTAATATCTGGTTTTGACGGAGGTACAGGCGCTTCACCATTAACATCACTAAAACATTGTGGCCTTCCTTGGGAGCTAGGAATTGCTGAGGCACAACAAACACTTGTGATGAATAACTTAAGAAATCGAATTGTTTTGGAATGTGATGGGCAGTTAAAGACCGGTCGTGATGTAGCGATTGCATGTCTATTAGGCGCAGAAGAATTTGGGTTTGCAACAGCGCCTTTAGTTGCTTCGGGGTGTATTATGATGCGGGTATGCCACTTAAACACCTGTCCAGTTGGTATTGCAACTCAAAACCCGGAATTACGTAAAAAGTTCAAAGGAAAGCCGGAACATGTAGTTAACTATATGTATTTCGTAGCCCAAGAATTACGTGAAATTATGGCACAGTTAGGATTTAAAACCGTCAATGAAATGGTGGGACAGGTTCAAAAATTAAACCGAAAAAAGGCAATTGAACACTATAAAGCTTCAGGAATTGATTTGACCCCGATTTTACATAAAGTTAAAGTGTCTAAAGACGTAAAGCTATTTAATACAGAATCACAAGATCACAACCTCGAAGCTCATTTAGATTTTAAGCTCATTAAGCAAGCTCACCAAGGGATATTTAGAAGACAAAGAACTCATTTAAAGCTTCCTATTTCTAATGTTGATAGAGCAGTTGGTGCGTTGTTAAGTAATGAAATTTCTAAAATTTATGGCACTGACGGCCTTCCAGAAGACACAATAAATATTGACTTTAATGGCTCCGCAGGACAAAGTTTTGGAGCCTTTACCACAAAAGGAGTTTCAATGACTGTTCACGGAAATACAAATGATTACTTAGGGAAAGGACTCTCTGGGGCTAAACTTATAATAAAAGTTCCCCAGACCTCTACAATTATTCCAGAAGACAATATTATAACAGGAAATGTGACGCTGTATGGAGCTACTTCTGGAGAGGTATATATTAACGGAAAAGCAGGAGAACGTTTTTGCGTTCGTAACTCAGGGGCTAAAGCTGTTGTTGAAGGAATTGGCGATCATGGTTGCGAATATATGACTGGAGGAGTTGCTGTGATACTAGGAAAAGTAGGTAGAAACTTTGGAGCTGGAATGAGTGGGGGCGTAGCTTATGTTTTAGACGAAGATCAATCCTTCACAAAAAACTGTAATGGAGACGACTTGAATATTGATCCAATTAAGCTCGAGGAAGACGAGACTCAACTACGACTATTAATTGAAAATCATTTTGTTGCGACTTCAAGTCCACTTGCAAAACGAATTTTAGAAACTTGGAGAGGAACACTCCCTAAGTTCAAAAAAGTACTGCCAGAAGAATACAGACAGGCTTTATTAAGATTAGAAAAGGAACAACTAGAAACAGTTTAAAGATGGGAAAGACCACAGGATTTTTAGAGTTTAAGCGTCAGGATGAAACCTATCAAGCGCCAAAAAGTAGAGTAAAAAACTACAAGGAGTTCACAATCCCATTAAAGAAGTCTAAGCTTAAAGACCAAGGCGCTCGCTGTATGGATTGTGGAATTCCGTTTTGTCATAGCGGATGTCCGTTGGGGAATTTAATTCCAGATTTCAATGATAAGGTTTATAGAGGGAAATGGAAAGAAGCTGCTGAAATATTACACTCAACAAATAACTTTCCAGAATTCACTGGGAGATTATGTCCAGCACCCTGTGAGGAAGCCTGTGTTTTGGGGATTAACGAAGATCCGGTAAGTATAGAGAATATTGAAAAAAATATTGTAGAAACCGCCTTTAAAGAAGGCTGGATTACGGCAAAACTACCAAAATTAAGAACGGATAAAACTGTTGCTATTATTGGATCGGGACCTGCGGGCTTAGCTGCTGCTCAACAGTTAAACAGAGCCGGACATACTGTAACCGTTTTTGAGCGTGATGAAAAGCTTGGAGGACTTTTGCGCTATGGTATTCCAGATTTCAAAATGGAAAAAAACGTAATTGATCGACGTTTAAATGTTTTGGTAGAAGAGGGAATCATATTTAAAACTAATGCACAT
>JAQWYU010000259.1 GCA_029253805.1 Flavobacteriaceae bacterium
CTTAATCATTGGTTTTGATGTAATTCATGGATATGAAACTATTAGCCCAATTCCACTAGCAGAGTCTGCAAGCTGGGATTTAGAAGCGATAAGAAAATCATCTGAGGTTGCTGCTGAGGAAGCCGCAGCTGCAGGTATCAATTGGACTTTTGCTCCTATGGTTGATATTACACGGGATGCAAGATGGGGACGTGTAATGGAGGGAGCTGGAGAGGATCCTTATTTAGGGTCTAGAATAGCCAAGGCTCGTGTTCTTGGATTTCAAGGCACAGATTTATCAGCCCATACTACGATTGCTGCTTGCGCAAAACATTTTGCAGGGTATGGTTTCTCTGAGTCTGGAAGAGAATATAATACAGTTGATGTAGGGACATCTACTTTAAATAATATGATTTTTCCACCTTTTCAAGCAACTGTTGAAGCGGGCGTAAGAACTTTTATGAATGCCTTTAATGTACTTAACGGAATTCCTGCTACAGGAAATAAATATTTACAGAGAGATATATTGAAAGGAAAGTGGGGGTTTGACGGATTTGTGGTTACAGATTGGGGTTCTATAGACGAGATGACTTCGCATGGCCTTGCTAAAGATGGTAAAGAGGCTGCTAAAATTGCAGCAAATGCGGGCTCTGATATGGATATGGAGTCACACTTGTATGTAAAAGAATTATCAGATTTGGTTAGAGAAGGAAAAGTTAAGGAGTCTTTTATTGATGATGCTGTCAAGCGTATTTTAAAGATTAAATTTGAATTAGGGCTTTTCGAAAACCCTTATAAGTACTGTGATGAGACCCGCGAAAAAGTTGTTATCGGTCAAAAATCTTTTCATGACGCTGTTTTAGATGTTGCTAAAAAGTCAATAGTTCTCTTAAAAAATGATAATCAATTATTACCCTTGAAAAAACAAGGACAGAAAATTGCTTTAATTGGCGCTTTAGCATCAGATAAAAATAGTCCTTTAGGAAATTGGAGGATCGCGGCCAAAGACAATTCAGCTGTCTCAGTACTTGAAGGAATGCAAGCTTATAAAGAAAATGAATTGGTTTATGCTAAAGGGGCAGACGTAAATGTTGGCTATACGGCCTTTACATCCCAAATTCGTATTAATACCACAGACAAAAGTGAGTTTCCACAAGCGATTCAGGCTGCTCGATCAGCTGATGTTGTTGTTATGGTTTTAGGGGAAATTGGATACCAAAGTGGAGAGGGTCGTAGTCGAACCAAATTAGGACTACCAGGAGTTCAGCAAGAGTTATTAGAAGCAGTATACAAGGTTAATAAAAATATTGTTTTAGTGCTCAATAACGGTAGACCTTTGGTGTTAAATTGGCATCAGCAGCACTTACCTGCTATTGTGGAGGCTTGGCAATTGGGGACTCAAAGCGGGAATGCTATTGCACAAGTTCTTTATGGGGATTATAACCCAAGTGGAAAATTACCAATGAGTTTCCCTAGAGCTGTAGGTCAAGCACCTATTTACTACAATTATAAAAATACAGGACGTCCAACAGGTGCACCTGGTGTGTTTTGGTCACATTATGAAGATGAGAAAAACTCACCACTATACCCCTTTGGTTATGGACTAAGTTACACCTCATTTGAGTACAGTAATCTTCAAGTTGAAGTAGTATCTGGAAATAAAGTAAATATTTCTGTTACACTAAAAAATTCTGGTCAAAAAACGGGTAAAGAAGTAGTGCAACTTTACATTCGAGATCATTTTGCCAGTGTTACGCGTCCAGTAAGAGAGTTAAAGGGTTTTGAGTTAGTTACCCTGGAGCCAAGTGAATCAAAGGAAATTTCATTCACACTTACAGAAGAGGAACTTGGGTTTTATGATAATGATGGTCAATTTATTTTTGAAAAAGGCGACTTTACAATTTTTGTAGGAGGAGACTCAAATGCGAATCTTCAAGCCCAAATTACATTGTAAATGATTTTTCGAGTTCTAATAATAGCACTTAGTTTATCTTTTTTTGGAGAAAGACAATCCTCAAG
>JAQWYU010000260.1 GCA_029253805.1 Flavobacteriaceae bacterium
GAAGCTATGATTGAAGGACACACAGATAGTCAACCTTACTCAAATGGAATTTTAGTTGACAACTGGGATCTTAGCGTCAAGCGCTCTACCTCCATAATAAGAGAATTGCAAACAATGGGAGTTAATCCAGCACAATTAATCGCTGCAGGAAGAAGTAGTTATGTTCCTTTGACTAATAATGATACAGCTTTAGACAGATCAAAAAATAGAAGAACACGTGTTGTTGTAATGCCTAAAATTGATCAATTCTACGAAATGATAGAAAGTGAAATGAAAACTCTTTCAGGCCAATAAAATAATGTAATATAATTTTTTAAAGCCCACCGTTTTGGTAGGGCTTTTTATTTGATAGCAAATAGCTTTATTTTATATTTGTTACGAATTTCTAACATCCTACAATGAAAATATCATATAACTGGTTAAGACAATTTATAAAAATTGATTGGAGCGCTGAGAAAACCTCGGAACTTCTCACTGATTTAGGTCTAGAAGTTGAAGGAATAGAGGTTTTTCAAACTATAAAAGGTGGACTAAAAGGAATTGTCGTTGGTCACGTAATAACATGTGAACAGCATCCAAATGCAGATAAATTAAAAATTACAACAATTGATATTGGGGGGGAAACTCCATTAAACATTGTTTGTGGCGCACCTAATGTCGCAAAAGATCAAAAAGTGGCAGTCGCCAAAATAGGGACTACTTTATATAGTAAAGAAGGAAGAGCTTGGACTATAAAAAAAAGTAAGATAAGAGGACAAGAAAGCCATGGAATGTTGTGTGCTGAGGACGAGATTGGATTAGGAAACTCACATAAAGGCATTATGATCTTAGATTCCACATTAGAAATTGGCACTCCTTTAGCAGATCAATATAATATCGAGGACGATATGGTTTTCAATATTGGACTAACTCCAAACCGATCAGATGCAATGAGTCACTATGGAACTGCTCGAGATTTAATGGCTGGACTATCTCAGCATGGAATTAACACAAAACTAACAAGTCCTTCCGTTTCTAAATTTCATATAGAAAACAGAGGACTAAAGATCGATATAAAAATTGATGATAAAATTAAAGCACCTCGATATTGTGGGTTAACCATATCAAATATTGTTGTCAAAGATTCGCCAGAATGGTTGCAAAATCGACTTAAATCTATAGGATTAATTCCCATAAATAATGTTGTGGATGCTACTAACTATGTGTTACACGATTTAGGTCAACCGCTTCATGCATTTGATGCAGAAAAAATTAAAGGAAAAAAAATTAATATAAAAACCGTTAAGTCTGGAACAAAATTTGTCACCTTAGATGGAGTTGAACGTATTTTGCATAATGATGATCTTATGATTTGTGATGATGAAAAACCTTTGTGTATCGCAGGTGTTTTTGGAGGTAAATCCTCGGGAGTTTCGGAAAGTACATCTGCAATATTTTTAGAGAGTGCATATTTCAATCCAATAAGCATACGTAAAACCGCTAAAAGACATGCTTTAAATACTGATGCTTCATTTAGATTTGAACGCGGTATTGATCCCAACTTAACAGAATACGCACTTAAAAGAGCAGCATTATTAATTACTGAGATTGCTGGTGGTAAAATATCTAGTGATTTAATAGACGAATACCCCAACAAAATTGAAGATTCTCAAGTATTTTTAAGTTTTGATAAAATAAATAAACTAATAGGGCAAGAAATTCCTAAAGAAACGATCAAAAGTATCTTAAGTGCTTTAGAAATTAAAGTAAATAATATTACAGAAACTGGATTAGGACTTACCATCCCAGCGTATAGAAACGATGTAAAAAGGGAAGTCGATGTTATCGAAGAAATTTTAAGAGTTTATGGATACAATAATATCAGTACAACTAATAAATTAAATGCATCTATTTCGAATACTTCTAATTTTGAAAATTACAAAATTGAAAATATTGTCGCAAATCAACTTGTAGGTCAAGGCTTTCACGAAATTATGACTAATTCCCTTACATCTAACAAATACAATTCAATTAGTAATCAACTAATTCCTGAAAATAATGTTAAAATATTAAACCCTCTAAGTACTGACTTATCTGTTATGCGTCAGTCAGTGATTTTCTCTGGTCTAGAGACTTTAGCATTTAATATTAATCGTCAACAGCTTGATCTAAAACTCTTTGAGTTTGGGAAATCATATCACAATATTGATGAACAAAAAAAAGAATTTAATCACTTATCAGTATTAATTACTGGAAATAAATTTGAAAAAGGTTGGAACTCACAAAAATGCGAGGTCGATTATTTTTACTTAAAAGGGGTTGTTAAATCAATTTTTGATCGTTTAGGTATAAAAAAACTTAAAAGCATTCATTTATCAAATGATGTTTTTAACGAAGGACAGCAACTTAACGTTGGTAAACTCTGCCTTGTAGAATTTGGTATTTTAAAAAATAAGGCGCTCACTCCCTTTGGAATTTCACAAAATGTTTTTTGTGCTAACTTTAATTGGGATAATTTATTAAAAACAATTAACCAAAAAACTATAAAGTTTAAAGACATCTCTAAATTTCCTGAAGTTAGACGTGACCTTTCATTATTAATTGATGAAAATATAAC
>JAQWYU010000261.1 GCA_029253805.1 Flavobacteriaceae bacterium
GATTGGGTTTTTAGTTTGTAATGAAATTATAATTAAAACTAATAACTAGGAGACTGCCCTAGGATGTGCTTTTTTGTACACTTTTTGGAGCTCGGCCATGCTGTTGTGTGTGTAAATTTGAGTAGCAGCTAAGCTAGAATGACCTAAAAGCTCTTTTACTGAATTCAAATCAGCTCCATTATTTAGAAGATGAGTCGCGAAGGAATGTCTTAAAATATGAGGGCTTTTTTTAACCTTAGATGAAACAGAATCAAAGTAATTTGTTATGACTCTGTACACAAGTTTATCATAAACTCTTTGTCCATTTTTGGTCAAGAAAATAAATTTCGATCTGTTTAAACTTTTTAAGGTTGAGCGAACAATTATGTATGCCTTGTAAGTTTCTAAAACCGTTTGTAACAGTGGAATAAATCTTTCTTTATTTCGCTTACCTAGCACCTTCAATTGACTTTTAGAAATATCAACATCATTCAACTGAAGGTTTACTAGTTCAGTTCGACGCATTCCTGTTGAATAAAACAATTCAACAATCAGCTTATTTCTGAGACCTTCAAAACTATCAGTTTCTATCAAACTTAAAACACTCATGATTTCAGTCTCTGAAAATGGAACTTGAAGTTTTTTACTCATCTTTAACGCCTTATGGTTAGTTAAGGGATTTAATTTAATGGCGTTAATCTTTACTAGAAACTTGTAGTAACTATTCAATGAGGATATCTTGCGATTGATTGTACGGTTAGAGATCTTATCACTGACTAATTTAACAATCCAGCTTCTTATTAAAGAATAATTTACATTTAAGGAGTTTGATTGAGGAAATTTTTTTGAAAGAAATGATTCAAACATTTCTATGTCTTTTTTATAAGCTACAGCTGTGTGATTAGAATACTTTTTCTCAAATAGTAAATAGTCAATAAATTTTTTGACAGCCATTAAGTAAATGTTTAACACTAATATATGAAAAATTATAATTTTGAAAAAAACTTATAAAGTTTTTAGGGATACTATAAAAAAGCACCCTAATGTAGTAGGGTGCTTTGTGAATTATCAAGTAACTAAAATTATATGTTTTCAGCGTCTCTTAGTCCTTGAATATATTGTGCTTTCTGGATTTGAGCTCTACGTTTAACAGATGGTTTTATAAACTGCTTTCGAGTTTGTAGAGAGCGCTTGGTACCAGTTTTATCAAACTTACGTTTAAAACGTTTCAGTGCTCTATCTATATTCTCTCCTTCTTTTATTGGTATTATTAACATAATATCTTAACCTCCTCTCTTTTAGATTGTGTGCAAATATAAAATTAATTATTGTTTCGCAATACTTATTTTAAAATATTTCTAGAGATAACAACTTTTTGAATTTCAGTAGTCCCCTCTCCTATGGTGCATAGCTTAGAATCCCTGTAAAACTTTTCTACAGGAAATTCTTTAGTATACCCATATCCCCCGTGAATCTGAACAGCTTCACTGGCAATTTTCACACAAGCTTCGCTAGCATACATCTTAGCCATCGCACCTAAAGTTGTCACTTTTTCTCCATTATTTTTTAAAAAAGCTGCTTTATGAATCAGCAACTCTGATGCTTCAATATCTGTAGCCATTTCAGACAACTTAAAAGATATACCTTGAAAGCTAGATATTGACTTTCCAAACTGGACACGCTCTTTTGCATATTTTAAAGAGGCTTCATAGGCGCCCTTGGATATCCCCAAAGACAAAGCTCCGATTGAAATTCTTCCACCATCTAAAATTTTGAGAGACTGGATAAAACCGTCACCCTCTTTTCCAATTAAATTGTCTTTGTGAATACGACAATTATCAAATACTAGTTCGGCTGTTTCACTTGCACGCATACCTAATTTGTCTTCTTTTTTACCAGAAGAGAAACCAGGCGTGCCTTTTTCTACAGCAAAGGCTGACATTCCGTGTGAATCTCCTTTTTCACCAGTTCTAGCAATAACTACAGCTAAATCACCAGAAATCCCATGGGTAATAAAATTTTTTGAACCATTTAAAATAAAATAATCTCCGTCTTTAATGGCTGTAGTATTCATTCCTCCTGCGTCACTACCAGTGTTATGTTCAGTTAAACCCCATGCTCCTATCCATTCACCTGAAGCTAACTTAGGAAGCCAGTTTCTCTTTTGCTCATTATTACCAAAATAAAAAATATGTCCAGTACATAGAGAATTATGAGCAGCGATAGATAATCCTATAGATGGGTCAACTTTAGAAATTTCTTCAATAATAGCTACATATTCATGATATCCAAGGCCTGAGCCTCCGTATTCTTCTGGAATAAAAATACCCATAAAACCCATTTCACCAGCCTTGTGAAATACGTCTGCAGGAAAATATTGAGACTCGTCCCATTCCATTACAAAAGGTTTGACATATTGTTCAGCAAACTCTCTAGCAGAGTTAGCTATTAGATTTTGTTCTTCGGAATAATTAAAGTTCATAGACTCGTGTAAATTAGGGCACAAATATATTTAATAATATTCAACTATTTATATGGAAATTCTTTAACTTTTGTTAATTACTAAATAAATTATGGCCTATCTTTAACATAGTCTGTTAACTATACATGAGATTAAATTAATTAAAGTATTTCTAACAAGCCTACACATCAGCTCAATAATTGTCTTGATATAACAAGTAGTTAATCCAAATAGCATTAATAATTGGTAGAATAACTTAAAACAAGTAATCAGTATTTGTTTCCTTGAAAAGAGTATGGTATTATGGGTTATTTACATAATATAATCTTACAACAATTTGAGTTTCAAAATAAAAAAGGGGGGCAGCCTAAAAAAAATCTTGTTATCGTTTTATCAAATTCATAAATTTCATAAGTTCTTTTTTTACTTTAGGAGCTAGAATCACAATTCCAACCATATTTGGAACCATCATAGCAAAAATCATAGCATCAGAAAAACCAATCACTGAACCTAGACTTGCTGCTGAACCAACAACGACGAAAAGACAAAAAATAACTTTATATAAATATTCCATTTTTTTAGATCTTCCAAATAAATAAGCCCAACCTTGAAACCCATAATATGACCACGAAATCATAGTGCTGAATGCGAATAAAACAACAGCAATAGTGAGAACATAAGGAAACCATGAAATAACTGACTTAAAAGCTCCAGAGGTTAAAAGAATTGCCTGAGCATCATTTAAACTAGAATTCTCAACAGCTACATTTCCAGTTATTATTAAGACTAATGCAGTCATCGTACAGACTACTACAGTATCAATAAAAGGTTCTAAAAGTGCTACCATTCCTTCAGAAGCAGCATATTTAGTCTTGACAGCTGAATGGGCAATTGAAGCAGAGCCAACTCCAGCCTCGTTAGAAAATGCAGCACGTTTAAATCCTTGAACTAAGACTCCAATAGCACCTCCAGCAACTCCTTCAGGACTAAAAGCTCCTTTGAATATTTGAGTGAATGCATCTCCAATCATCGTGTAGTTAGAAAGAATTACAAATAATGATGCAGATACATATATAACAACCATAAATGGGACAATTTTGTCAGTAACTTTAGCGATTTTTTTAATACCTCCTATAATAACTATCCCTACAAGAAACGCCATAACTAATCCAAACAACCATCCTTTTCCGTGTATAAAAGAAGTTTCCCCGCCAGTAATATTTTCAACAAGTTGAAAAGCTTGATTCACCTGAAACATATTACCACCTCCAAAAGAGCCCCCAATAACAAATACTGCAAAAACAATTGCTAAAAATTTACCTAATTTTTCAAGACCTTTGGATTTAAGTCCTTTAGTTAGATAATACATTGGACCTCCATATACGGTACCATTTTCGTCAACGTCTCTGTATTTAACTCCAAGGGTGCATTCCACAAACTTTGATGCCATTCCAAGAAAACCGGCTACGATCATCCAAAAAGTAGCACCTGCACCCCCAATGGATACAGCAATAGCGACCCCTGCAATATTTCCAAGTCCAACGGTAGCAGACAAAGCAGCAGTAAGAGCCTGAAAGTGAGTCACCTCACCTTCAGCGTCATTAGGTTTGTCAGAACCAATATTGTTAGTTAATGGATTTAAATCACCCTGAATTGGGGTAACTTCGTGATTATCTAAATCATCATACTTACCTCTAACTATGTTTATGGAAGTTAAAAAACCTGTAAAATTTATAAACTTAAAGTAAATAGTAAAATAAGTAGCTCCTAAAATTAGTGGAAATAACACCCAAAATATTTGAATATTTTCAGAAAATGGAATCTTATAAAAAATAAAATCTACAAACCATCCTGTAGCATTACCAAATTTCTCATCAATAATTTGATCTATTCCTTTGTCTTGACCAAAGGAAATTAATGGTAAAATCATAGCAATAGTAGTTTGAATGTATGTTTTCATAATCTAAATTTTGTTCTTATTTAATTAATCAACAAGATGAGGAAAAAAAATGAGTTATTAAAATGTGTAAGCTGATTAGAGTCTATAATAAATAGATTATTCAATGTGAATATTGTATGTGGAATTAAGTTTCTGAATTTGTTCTGGACGCCCTAAAACAATCACTTTTGAGTTAGGGACTAGATTCTGGCTCGCTTCAGGATTAACTACATATTCACCAGACTCGGTTTTGTAACCAATAACACTACAGCCAGTATTTTTTCGTAATTGTAAATCTTTGATAGTCTTTATCTCAGAAATATCATAAAGTTGTTCTACTGCTATTTCCTCAATGTTTATACTTCCTTCTCCAACAATAGAAAGGTTATCAATAAACTCTAAGAGGTCTGGAACAACCACCAAAGAGGCCATATGATCTCCACCAATTATATCTGGTAAAATCACATTATTTGCACCAGCTAATTTTAATTTACTATAAGAAGATTCATTAGAAGCACGACTTATAATTCGCATTCTAGAGTTAAGTTGACGGGCCGATAGAACAACAAACACGTTATCAGAATCATTAGGAAGTGCAGAGATTAAACACTCTGCACGATCTAATCCTGCATGATTTAGCGCTTCATCTTCCTTTGCATTTCCACAAACAAATAGAATACCATCTTTTTGATACTTTTTTATGAGCTCCTTATTTGATTCAATAACTACAAAGGGACGATTATGCATTAGTAGCTTTTTGGCAGACTGTTTTCCATTCCTTCCAAAACCACATATGACAATATGATTGGAAAGCGAATCAATTTCTTTTTGCATCTTTTTATGTTTTAGTTCCGATATATCATTTTTAGATATTAAATATTCAGTAATAATTTTAAAAGCATAACCAACAATAAATACGCTGGTTAATATTAAAAAAACAGTAAAAATTTTTGCTTGTGTGTCTAGCGGTTGAACTTCACCAAATCCAACAGTAGTCACAGTGATTACTGTCATGTAAACTGCATCAAGCCAAGAATAATTAGACATTAGCTTGAAGCCAACTATTCCTGTAAATAAAAGTAAGATTAATAAGCTAACAGCTGTATTAATTTTTGACTTAAACAACTTATTAAATGGGTTTTTCATAAATTAAATATCAAAAACAGAGGTTCTCTTTGAGTATATTAAATCCTTGATTCTAATCCAAAAAGCGAGGAACAAATAAAAAGCAAAACCAAACCCTAATGTTACAAATGTTAAGTAAATAAATGAAGTCCTAACTACCTTAGCTCGCATTCCGAAACGATCTGCAATACGCTGACATACGTAAAAACCATATTTTTGTAAGTATAATAAAACTTTATAAAATATCTTCATAAGGCAATTTATGAAATTAGTTTAAAAAAACACTAAATATAATTAACTCAATGGCTTTATTTTAAATCATAATAAAGTATCACTAAAAATATGTTAGGGTTAAATTATTTTAAATATTTCATTTCACGCATCCAGTCGTCATTAAACATTTTACCGACATATCGTGTACCGTGATCATGAAATAATACAACCACTACATCGTCGTCCTTAAAGTGAGACTTTAGCTGAAGAAGACCTTTGACAGCGGCCCCTGCAGAGTTGCCTAAAAACATCCCTTCTTCTTTAGCCAAACGTTGCGTGTAAACAGCCGCATCTTTATCAGTTACTTTAGTAAAGCCGTCAATAACTCCAAAGTTAACATTCATAGGTAAAATATCTTCTCCGATACCTTCTGTTACGTAAGGATAAATCTCATTTTCATCAAAAATACCTGTTTCATGATATTTCTTAAAAACACTTCCATACGTGTCAATCCCCCATATTTTAATATTTGGATTTTTCATTTTTAAATAACTTCCAACCCCTGAGATAGTTCCACCTGTACCAACTCCAACAACAAAATGAGTGATTTTACCATCTGTTTGATCCCATATTTCTGGACCCGTACTAAGGAAATGAGCCTTACAATTACTTGGATTGTCATATTGATTAACATACCAAGAATTAGGTGTTTCTTCAGCTAATCTTTTAGATACAGAATAATAAGAACTTGGATCTTCAGGCTCAACAGAAGTAGGGCAAACAACAACCTCAGCACCTACAGCACGTAAAATATCCATTTTTTCTTTTGATTGCTTATCTGCTAATACAAATATACATTTGTAACCTTTAACGATTGCAGCCAAAGCTAATCCCATTCCTGTATTTCCAGAAGTACCTTCAATAATAGTTCCTCCAGGCTTAAGACGACCATCTGCCTCTGCATCATTTATCATTTGTAAGGCCATGCGATCCTTAACCGAATTTCCAGGATTAAATGTTTCATATTTGGCTAATACCAAACAAGGTAATTCCTTTGTCAATACATTCATTTTAACTAAAGGAGTATTTCCTATAGTGCCTAATATATTTTCGACGTATTTCATTACTTTAAATTTATTACAAAATTACGTTAAATTTACGGGTTACAAATGAGTAACTAATAACTTTTAATTAAAGTTAATCGCCTTGACAGGTGAAATTTTACTTATCAAAAAAGATGGAATTAATAACATTAAAAAGCAAAGCACAAAAGTCATTAAATTAAGTAAAATTACATAAGTCCAATCGAGATAGACCGGGGCTACAGTAACATAATAAACAGACGGATCTAAAGTTAAAAATTGAAACTTTCTTTGAATTAATAAAACACCTAATCCAATTAGATTCCCCCAAAATAAACCACAAATGATAAGGTATGAAGCATTATACAAGAAAAGCTTTCGAATGCTAAAGTTACTACTTCCCAATGATTTTAAAATTCCAATCATTTGAGTACGCTCTAATATTAAAACTAATAAGGCCGTAATCATATTAATCGCACCTACAAAAATCATGATCATCAAAATAATATAAATATTAGTGGTAAAAATTGGTATCCACTCAAAAATAGTAGCATACTTTTGTTTAACAGTTACAGAATTAAGTGTTGAAGGTGTTTGAGAATATACCTGGCTGCCAATACGATCCAACTCGTTAAAATTTGACACAAAAACCTCAAAATTACCAATTTGGTCTTTGGTCCATTTATTTAATCTTTGAACATGATTAATATCTCCAATAATGTAGGTTTTATCTAATTCTTCAAAGCCAGAATTGAATATACCTACAACGTCGTATTTCATTATACTTGGAGCTTTACTTGGGTCAGGCTTAATAAAATACATCTGAAAACTATCACCAGTGACAAACCCCAAACGATCTGCCAAATATGAAGAAACTAAAACCTCACTACTATAATTAGTAGAGTAATTAGGCAAACGTCCTTCTACTAAGAAATCTTTAAAATAATGCCAGTCGTAATCAGAACCAACGCCTTTTAAAAACAAGCCTTCGAAATCAGTACTAGTTCTGATGACTCCAAACTTATTGGCTACGGCTTGAATATGAGAAATTCCTGAAATAGACTTAAATTTAGGATAAAATTTTTGTGTTTTTAAAATCGGTACATGTCCACCTTCGGACTCATTACTATCAAAATTAGAAATAGTTATATGTCCACTGAACGCAACCGCTTTGTCACGAATTTTTTTCTCCAATCCAAATCCAGTAGCAATCGCAATAAGCATTACAATAATACTAATTGCAATTGCAGCAATTCCAATTTTTATTATTGGCGATGATACACTACTTTTATAAGACTTATTTTTTATGATACGCCTCGCTAAAAAATATTCGTAATTCAAAATTTATAAATGCATATTAATTTTTTCAAAAATACTATTTTATTATTAGGTGTGACTATTCTTTATCTCACAAACGAGTCTAATTCACAAACTACGAATTTTAAAAACACAGACCCTATTATTTTGGGGGCCCAGCAGACAGAGCGATACCTCCCGATTTTAAAAAACAAAAATATCGGGATTGTAGCCAATCAAACCTCTGTTATCTTTAATCCCAAAGGCTACACACATTTAGTAGATTCATTATTGACTTTAGATATAAAAATAAAAAAGGTATTTGCACCAGAGCACGGATTTAGAGGGACAGCTGATGCTGGCGAATATATAAAAGATGGTATCGATACTGGAAGTGGCATTCCAATTGTCTCTTTATACGGCGCAAATAAAATTCCTAATTCAGCTATTTTATCCGACTTAGATGTAGTTGTTTTTGATGTTCAAGATGTAGGTGCTCGTTTTTATACGTTTTTATCCACACTTCATTACATGATGGAAACATGCGCTAATTTAGGCATCACTATTTTGGTTTTAGACCGCCCAAATCCAAACGGTCATTATGTAGATGGCCCTACTTTAGATCTTAAATATACTAGTTTTGTAGGAATGCATCCTGTCCCTGCAGTGCATGGAATGACGGTAGGAGAATATGCTCAAATGATTAATGGAGAAGACTGGCTAAAAGAGGGTGTGAAGTGCGACTTAAAAGTAATTTCTTTACAAAACTACACCCACTCAACATCATACAAACTACCTATCAACCCATCCCCCAACCTTCCAAACTCAAAAGCCATCAATTTATACCCAAGTTTGTGCTTTTTTGAAGGAACTAATATGAGCATGGGACGCGGGACAGAAAACCAATTTCAAGTTATTGGAAGTCCTTATTTGGATGGCGACTTATATAATTATGAATTTATACCACGATCAAAGATTGGGGCCAAATATCCAGTTCATGAAGGAGACACTTGCAAAGGATTAAACCTTCGAAATCAACCACATTTAGATTATATCGAACTCAAATGGCTTATAGATGCTTACCAAAACACCTCTAATAAAACAGTGTTTTTTAATCCCTTTTTCACCCAACTAGCGGGGCAAGAACTACTACAGGAAAAGATTGAAAATGGCTGGACTGCTCAACAAATAAGGGCAAGTTGGAAAGAAGACATTCAAAAGTACAAACGACTTAGAGCGCCTTATCTACTATATCCGTTGTAGGCTTTCTGTACGACTGAAAAGGCTGTTTTAATAACTGCTTTAAACTAGTATTTTCTTCCTCATTTGGAAAAGTGTCAACGCCATAAACAATATGCTCTCGCTCCATGTATACATACGTTCCTAACAATCGATCCCAGAAAGAAAAAATATTTCCGTAATTAGCATCCGTATGGGGCAACTGATAATGGTGATGAATCTTATGCATGTCTGGAGATATCAATACAAAACTTAACACGTAATCTAATTTCTTGGGAAGTTTGATGTTTGCATGACTAAACTGGGTTGCTACGAGAGACATTGACTGGTATAACATCACAATACCTATAGGGGTACCAATGATAAAAACCCCAGCAAGAGTAAATACATAACGAATAACACTTTCCAAAGGATGGTGACGATTAGCGGTTGTGATATCCACCTTGTGATCGGAGTGATGAACCAGGTGAACCATCCAAAGTGGTGGCACTTTATGTTCTGTAAAATGAGGTAAATAAGCGCCTACAAAATCCATGAGGAGTACTCCTAAAAGAATATACAACCAAAGTGGCATGTGAGGAAGCCAGTTTAGAATTCCAAACTCATTAACCACGACCCAGTCGGCTGCACTGAGTAATAAAAATGCTAATGTAAAATTAATTATGATGGTTGTGAACGTAAAAAACAAGTTTGGGAACGCGTGTTTCCATTTGTTGTAACTAAATTTAAACAAAGGCAAAGAGCCCTCTAGTATCCAAAAAAACGTTAACCCCCCTACTAAAATACCGCTGCGGTGTAAAGAAGGAATTGTTTCGAAATAATGAATAAGCTGTTCCATGATATCATTAAAATTTTATAAATATAATTATTTTAATTTAGCTCTTAAAGCCTCTACGATATTAAATGTAGCTGGACAGATCGCAACATTCTTAAGTGTTAAGTCTGATATTTTTTCAAATTTTTTTCGATTGGTATGAGGATATTCTCGACAGGCTTTGGGACGCACATCATAAATATTACACATATTATCGGCTGACAAGAACGTGCAAGGAGATGATTTCAAAACATAATCAGAATCGGCATCTAAATTTAGATACGTATCAACAAACTGTCTTGTTTTAATTCTAAATGATTTTGATATACGCTCTATATCTTTAGTCGTAAAAATTGGACTGGTTGTTTTACAACAGTTTGCACACTCAAGACAGTCTGTTTTTTCAAACTCCGATTCATGGAGTTTTTCCATAATCAAATCGAGTTTTTTTGGAGTTTTTTTTCTAAGTTTAATAAAAAAGGCTTTATGCTCCTTTTGCTTATCTTTGGCTTCTTTTGAAAGGGTTTTTAATTGGTCTTGCATGCTGCAAAACTAAGAATAAATAGCTCAGTATAATGAAAGATGTTTTTGGAACTGTAATTTTAGGTTACCAAATCGGAAATTGTTCTGAAGACCTAATAACTTCAACAAGTATTAAAAAAAGCAGATTCTTTGCACTTACCCTATTTATTTATAAATCACTCAGAGACGCCTTCTCTTGAGAAAACAACCTTAAAACTATCTAAGGGTACTGTACTTGGTATTGGATATGGGGCCGGCAGTCATAGTTTGTATTTAAAATCAAAAGGACTAGAGGTGAAATCTATCGACACTTCTGTAGGGGCGATTGAAGTCTGTCTTTTGCGTGGATTAAATCAGGTACATGTATTGTATTTAATGGACGAAACTGCCTCTTTTGATACCCTGTTATTATTGACGAATGGGTATGGGGTTTTCCAATCGCTAGCACATAAGCCTTTTGTATTAAGCCATCTAAAAACACTTATAAATCCAAACGGGCAAATCCTAATTGATTCTTCTGACATTAATTATATGTACGAACATGAAGATGGAGGTTATTGGATTGATGCCACAAAAGACTATTATGGCGAACTTGACTATACTGCACGTTATAAAAACCTAGAGGCTACCTTTAGCTGGATGTACATTGATTTTGAAAACCTTAAAATTGCTTGTGAACAGGCTGGACTGCGATGCGAATTAATTGAAGAAGGCCCTCATTTTAACTTTCTAGCAAAATAACATTGGCTTAAAAGTCAAATTTATAACTCGCGCCTCCTAAAATCTGAAACCCTTGAACTGGGTAATGGTTCCACTGGCTATAATTAGAATTGGTCATATTATTAACTTTCAC